>CAMWPE010000091.1 GCA_947176055.1 uncultured Desulfovibrio sp. | reverse complement strand
TTATGCGTCCTTACGATATTCGCCATATAGCGGCTACGGAAATGCTCGCGCGGGGAGCCGACCTTGCCGCCGTCGCCGCGCGACTTGGCCATACGAATGTGGCCGCGACCGGCGCTTTTTACGCCCATGTAACCGCCGGAAGCCAATCCCGGGCGGCCGCGTTAATGCCATCGCTGGATGACGAAAAGATGAAAACCGCGAAAAATGAACGTCGTCCGGATTTGGTGCAAGTTTGGTGCAAGATTTTTCGCAAAAAAAGGGTTACATCACTGTAACCCATTGAAATTTCTGGTACCGGGAGAGAGAATCGAACTCTCAAGGGCCGAAGCCCGGCGGATTTTGAGTCCGCTGCGTCTACCAGTTTCACCATCCCGGCGGCAATGACAAAATACGAAAGTCGTCGCCTCCTGTCAAGCCGTTCGACGCGGGAATAGCAACGAAGGCCGCGGGGCGACGGGCGTTAAAAACTAAAACGTATTGACGGGGCGTTTTTTTGCGTCTAGAATTTTTTTCTCTATTAACTATTAGCGACGGGCAGGCTCCTCCATGCTGGATCTGAACATCACGCTTGTCTTTCAGTTGTTCAATTTCATCATAGCCATATTCTTTCTCAACATCCTCCTTATCCGTCCTATCCGCGAGATCATCAAAAAACGCGACGCCATCATGAATGGCCTGGCCGCCGAAGCCGACGCCTTCCACGCGGAGGCGACCCAAAAGTTGAGCGATTACGAGGCCAAACTCGCCGGCGCCAGGCAGGAAGCGGGCAAAAATCGCGAGGAAGGCAAAAACGCCGGCCTGCTGGAATTGCAAGCCATTGTGGGCGAGGCGCAGCAAAGCGCGAAGCAACTGCTGGAGGAGAACCGCTCGCGGTTGCATAGTCAGGCCGATCAGGCCCTGGCCGAGTTGCGGGATGGAATCGATAATTTCTCTACGAAACTGGGCCAGAAATTGGTGGGTAATTAATTACAGGGAGGCGAGCTTTTGGGCAAACTAACCGCGTTTATTCTCATTGGGCTGATCGTCCTGGATTTTTGCCCGGAGGCCGCTTTCGCGTCGGAGGGGCATGAACCGCGCTGGGGCGATTTTGCCTGGCGAGTGGCGAATCTCATTCTGTTTTGCGGTATCCTCTGGTATTTCATCCGCAATATCTGGAAAAACTTTTTCCGGAATCGCAAAGCCACGATTGAAAACACCCTCGCGGAGCTGGAAAACAGACGGGCCGACGCCCGCGCGAAATGGAAAGAGATCGAGGAGCGCATAGCGAATCTGGAGGCGGAGCGACAGGCCATTCTCGACGAAAGCCGCGCCCAGGCCGAGCGATTGAAAAAAGGCATTGTGGAGGACGCGCGCAGACAGGCGGGACAGATCGTTGATCAGGCCAGAAAGACCGCGGAAAACGAAGGCCGCGCCATGCTTGACAAAGTGCGCTCGACCATGGCCGACGAGATCGTCGACGCCGCCGGCAAGGCGCTGGCCGGCAAACTTACCGCCGAGGATCACGACAAATTGATTAACGACGCGCTAAACAGGGTGAGCCCGCAATGACCGATAGCACAGTAGCCCGCAGGTACGCGGGAGCCTTGTTTTCCTTGAGCAAGAAGGAAGGAATGGACGCCCTCGTCGCGCGGGGCGAGAATCTGTCCGAACTCGCGCGGCTGGCGCGCGAGGAGCCGAAGCTGGGCGCGATCCTGAAAAGCCCCGTCATTAGTCCGGCTGAGAAAAAAGCCCTCCTGGACGCCATCCTGCAAAAAATTACCGACGACAGGATCACGCGCAATTTTTGCGATTTGCTGGCGGACAAGGAGCGGCTGGGCGCTCTGGCCGAAATCGCGGATTGGTATAATTTCATGCTGGACGACGCGCGCGGCATACTGCGCGGACGGGTCACCACAGCCGTCAGTTTGAGACCGGAGCGGCGGGAAGAAATCAAGGCCGCGTTGCGGGAAAAGTTCGGCAAGGATATCGAGCTGACCTTTCATGTCGATCCCGCCATCCTCGGCGGCATGGTCCTGGCTGTGGGCGACAAGGTGATGGACTCCAGCCTCAGGGCGCAGTTGGGCGTCCTGCGGGAAACCTTGAGGAGGGGAATGTAGCGCATGCAGATAAAAGCGGAAGAGATAAGCAAGATTATTGAAGACCAGATTGCCAATTACGAGCAAAGGGTCGAAATGAGCGAAACGGGCAAGGTGCTGTACGTAGGCGACGGCATCGCCCGGGTTCATGGCGTGGAAAACGCGATGAGCATGGAGCTTCTGGAGTTCCCCGGCGGCGTCCAGGGCATGGTTCTGAACCTGGAAGACGATCATGTGGGCGTGGCCCTGCTTGGACCGGACACGCATATCAAGGAAGGCGACGAAGTAAAACGCACGGGACGCATTTTTTCCGTGCCGGTGGGCGACAAGGTCATGGGTCGCGTGCTTAATCCCCTGGGCCAGCCCATCGACGGCTTGGGACCCATCGAAGCCGCGGAAACCCGGCCGGTGGAAATCAAGGCTCCCGGCATCATCGCCAGAAAGAGCGTGCACGAGCCCATGCCCACGGGCATCAAGGCAATCGATGCCATGACGCCAATCGGTCGCGGCCAGCGCGAATTGATTATCGGCGACCGACAGACGGGCAAGACGGCCGTGGGCATCGACGCGATCCTGGCGCAGAAAGACACGGGCATTCACTGTTTTTATGTGGCCATCGGCCAGAAGAAATCCTCGGTCGCGCTTGTGGCGGACGTTTTGCGCAAGCACGGGGCCATGGATTACACGACGATTATTTCGGCTACGGCATCCGATCCGGCGTCCCTGCAATACATCGCGGCCTATACCGGTTGCACCATGGCGGAGTATTACCGCGACACCGGCAAGCACGCCCTCATCATTTACGACGATCTTTCCAAACAGGCCACGGCTTACAGGCAAATGTCCCTTCTCCTTCGCCGTCCCCCCGGACGCGAGGCTTTCCCGGGCGACGTGTTCTATCTCCATTCCCGGCTGCTGGAGCGGGCCGCGAAATTGAGCGACGAGCTGGGCGGCGGCTCCCTTACGGCTTTGCCGATCATCGAAACCCAGGCCGGAGACGTGTCCGCCTATATTCCCACGAACGTCATCTCCATTACGGACGGACAGGTTTATCTGGAGCCGAACCTGTTTAACGCCGGCGTGCGTCCGGCCATTAACGTAGGTCTCTCCGTCTCCCGCGTCGGCGGCGCCGCGCAGATCAAGGCCATGAAGCAGGTGGCCGGCACCATGCGACTGGATCTCGCTCAATACCGCGAGCTGGCCGCTTTCGCGCAGTTCGGCTCGGATCTGGACAAGGCTACCAAATCCAAACTTGACAGGGGCGCGCGGCTGGTCGAGTTGCTCAAACAGCCCCAATACAAGCCCATGCCGGCCGAAGAGCAGGTGGCGAGCATCTGGGCGGCGACGAACGGCTATATGGACGACGTGCCAGTGCCCGAAATCCGCGCCTTCGAATCGGACATGCTGACATTCATCCGCGACAGTTATCCCCAAGTCCTCTCCGGCATCAAGGATAAAAAAGTCATCGACGACGAGATCAAGAAAGGACTGACCGACGCTGTGACGGCCTTCAAGCAGGGGCGGCAAGCGTAAGGGAGGACTGAATGCCATCGTTGAAAGACGTAAAGATGAAAATCATTGGCGTTGGCAAGACCAAACAGATCACCAAGGCCATGAACATGGTGGCGTCGGCCAAACTCCGGAGCAGTCAGGCAAGGATCGAGCGCTTTCGGCCTTACGCGGAAAAATACCGCGAGGTCATCGGCGATCTGGCGGAAAAAGCGGATATCAGCGCCCATCCCCTGCTGGAAAAGCGGGCGGACAAGAAGAATTGCGGCATTGTCCTTATCACTTCAGACAGGGGACTGTGCGGCGGTTTTAACGCGAACATCATTCTCAAGGCCCTTCAGATACTGACGGAAAAGCGGAACGAAGGAAAAAACGTCGCTTTTTTTTGCGTGGGCCGCAAAGGCCGGGACGCCGTGAGGCATCTGGGTATGGAGCCGGCCCGGTCGATAGCCGACAGGATGGGTTCCATAGACTTTAACCTCGCCATCGATGTGGCGCAGGATGTCGCGGCGAGATACGCGGACGGACAGCTGGACGAAGTTTATCTTGTCTATGGCGAGTTTCAATCCATGGCCCAGCAACCGCCCCGGGTTCTGACCCTGTTGCCGATTCAGCCGCCGGAGGCGGATGAGGAAAAGACCGGACCTGACAGCGAATATATCTACGAACCCGGCGAGGCGGCTTTGCTGGACGATTTGTTGCCCCGTTACGCGAACGTGCAGGTGTTCCGGGCTTTGCTCGAAACGTCGGCAAGCGAGCACGCGGCGAGAATGCAGGCCATGGACAACGCGACCAGGAATTGCGACGAATTGATCAAATCGCTTACCCTGCTCTATAACAAGACGCGGCAAGCCTCCATCACCAACGAATTGATTGATATTGTGGGCGGAGCCGAGGCCTTGAACGGTTAGGATCGCGAGGCGCGTCCGGCTGGCGGAGCGCGGCTTAAAATAAGTCAGGAGAATCAATGAGCGAAAATACAGGAAAGATTTCCCAGGTTATTGGCGCCGTGGTCGACGTCGAGTTTCCGGACGGAAAGTTGCCTGATATATTGACGGCGCTGGAAATCAAGAATCCCAACAATAAGGACGCGCCGGAGCTGGTCTGCGAAGTAGCCCAGCACCTGGGCGACAATGTCGTGCGCACCATCGCCATGGACGCTACGGAAGGCCTTGTGCGGGGGATGGAAGTTGTTGATACCGGCAAACCCATCATGGCTCCTGTGGGCCAGGCGTCCGTAGGCCGGATTCTGAACGTCATCGGCAAACCCGTGGACGATAAGGGTCCGATTAATGCCGAGAAATATTATCCTATCCACAGGGAAGCGCCCAAATTCACCGATCAGAACACCAAGGTCGAATTGCTGGAGACGGGCATCAAGGTCGTCGATTTGCTCGTGCCTTTCCCCAAGGGCGGCAAGATGGGCCTCTTTGGCGGCGCGGGGGTGGGCAAAACCGTTATCCTCATGGAAATGATTAACAATATCGCCAAACAGCACGGCGGTTCCTCCGTATTCGCCGGCGTGGGCGAGCGCACCCGCGAGGGCAACGACCTGTACAACGAATTGAAAGAAGCCGGAGTGCTGGATCGCGCCACGCTTGTGTACGGGCAGATGAACGAGCCTCCGGGAGCTCGCGCCCGCGTGGCCTTGACGGCTCTGGCCTGCGCCGAGTATTTCCGCGACGAAGAGCATCAGGACGTGTTGCTCTTTATTGACAATATATTCAGATTCACCCAGGCGGGTTCGGAAGTGTCGGCCCTGTTGGGCCGGATGCCCTCCGCCGTGGGCTATCAGCCAACGCTGGGCACGGATCTGGGCGCCCTGCAGGAAAGAATCACCTCGACCAACGACGGCTCGATTACCTCCGTGCAGGCCGTGTATGTGCCCGCGGACGACCTGACCGACCCCGCGCCGGCTACGACATTCTCGCATCTGGACGGCACGCTGGTGCTTTCGCGCCAGATCGCGGAGCTGGGCATTTACCCCGCCGTGGATCCACTCGATTCGACTTCGCGCATCCTCGACCCCAATGTCGTCGGCGAAGAGCATTATCAGGTCGCAAGACGCGTGCAACAGGTATTGCAGAAGTACAAGGAATTACAGGATATCATCGCGATTCTGGGCATGGACGAACTCTCCGACGAGGACAAGCTCACCGTAGCCCGCGCCCGCCGTATTCAAAGGTTCCTGTCGCAACCCTTCCATGTGGCCGAGACATTCACTGGCACGCCAGGCAAGTATGTGAAACTTACCGATACCATTCAGGCCTTCAAGGATATCCTGGACGGCAAGTACGATCACCTGGCCGAAAGCGATTTCTATATGGTGGGCGATATTAGCGAAGCGGTCGCCAAATACGAGGCGCGCATGGCCGCCGAAGAGAAGAAATAAACCGCCCGGGGAGGAGCGCGAATGGCTACTTTTCAACTTCAGGTAGTTACGCCGGACAAGACCGTAGTCAACGAAGAGGTCGAGACGGCGATTTGCCCCGGGCTGATGGGCGAATTTGGCGTCATGCCCAATCACGCTCCCATGATCGCCGCCCTGAAAATTGGCAAATTGGTTTACCGCATCGATGGCAAGGATCGCATCCTGTTTATTTCCGGCGGCTTCGTAGACATTCGGAAGAATAAATGCGCTATTTTAGCCGAATCGGCCGAAACAGCCGAGCAAATCGATCAGGATCGCGCCGAGGCCGCGAGAAAACGCGCGCAGGAGCGGCTGGAAAAGCAGAACGGCGATATCGATCAGGCCAGGGCGCAGATAGCCTTGCAAAAAGCGATGATGCGTCTGCATATCGCGAATTTGCGAGTGAATTAGGATAATTTGCGCTAAAATTGAAGCCGGATCGCGAGATCCGGCCTTTTATTTCGAAAAGCGAACGCGGGGGCGCTAAAGTTTTTTAGCGGGCGGATAAGAAAATTGTTCGCGCCGTTATGCCGGCTTTGTCCAGAAAGTTGTTCGCGAAATTATCGCTAAACAGAAGCGAGTTCGCCGTTAAGAGATAATATGGCGCAGTCGCTCGCGGGATTAACGAGCGAGGCGCCTTTAGCCGCCGATAAGTTGCATGGCCATCTGGGGCAGGGAATTGGCCTGGGAAAGCATGGCGACCGCCGATTGGGTCAGGATTTGATTGCGGACAAATTCGGTCATCTCCGTAGCCACGTCGACGTCGGAAATCCGCGATTCGGCGGCGAGCAGATTTTCGGATTGAACCGAAAGATTGGTGATGGTATTTTCCAGCCGGTTTTGAATGGCGCCTAGATGGGCGCGAATTTTATCCTTGGAGACGATGGCGTTGTTTATGCCGACAAGCGCCCTTTGCGCCGCTTCCTGCGTCGATACCGTATAGGCGTCGGAATAGACCGTTTCAAATTCGCCTGTCGGGATTTCGCCGGTAATCAGTTCGTCAGCCGAGAATTTATTGCCGTTGGCGTCTTCGTAATAAGTTCCCTCGATATAAAATTCGAGGGGGAAATGCCCCAGACTGTCCACGTAGAGTTGGGAGCGTCCTCCGCCCGCGCTGGTAATCCAGCCATATGTCTGTCCCCGCGGGGTGACATTGTTTCCTTCGACGACATCGGTGTATACATTCGCGTCGGGACGATAGTAGAATAGATTTGGCTCCCCGTCAGGTTTGACTGTGTTGTCAGTCAATACCGGCCGCATATCTTCGTCGAGGCGAATCGGCGTGTAAGGTTTGCCGTCCAGGGTAATAAAGCCGGAAACTTCCCGGACTTCGTCGCCGTTTGGCGAAAGGGTGGCGGCGAACGTAACGGGGTTTTTTGACGCGGCCTTATTGCCCACGCCCAACGCCGCGGCCGTGCAGTCGCCTATCTGAATATAATAATAATCCTCCGCGCTGTCGTTGCCGGAGCCGAAATGTATTTTCAGGCTGCCCGTAGAGGTCAGTCCGGAGCCGTCATGGGCTCCGGATAGCGAGCCGTTCAATAATTTAATATTGTTAAAATCCGTAGCGTTTGCTATCCTGGTTATTTCGGAAGCCATGGCCTGATATTCGGATTCGATCATCAGACGCTGGGTCGAGTCGTACGTGCCGGTCGCCGCTTGCTCGGCCAGCTCTTTCATACGAATGAGTTTTTCATCGATGACGCCCAGCGCGCCGTCCGCGGTCTGAATGAGAGAAATGGCGTCGTTCGCGTTGCGGGCGCCCTGTTGAAGCGCTGCGATATCGGCGCGTTGCAATTCGCGAATGGCTAGACCGGCCGCGTCGTCCGCCGCGCTATTAATGCGCATGCCAGAAGACAAACGCTGAATCGATGTCGAAAGACGTCCGTAATGTCCGTTAAGTGTATTGGCGACGGAGGACGCCATGAGATTGTTATTTACGACTAGAGACATTTTTTCCCTTTTATTGCTGTTTGAAAAAAACATGCAATTTCCGCGCGGGAATTTTTCGCGCGCTGGCTGACGCGGGGCGCGCGGCTTCGCGTTGGCCGGGAATAAAAATTAGTCAAAAATACGACCGATAACCGACGATTAAAAAGAGGCTGAAGATATGATCAAGATTCTTGAGCCGCGACCGAGGTTATGCCCGGGGCAACCGCCGCCAAAATATCCGCCTACGGGAAATCCTTTCCTCAAGGCCATAGTTGGGGATCTGGAAAATATGGGAGCGCGGGGGGTTACAATTGACGGCTACATTGATGACAGAGACGGAAATATCACAAGGATAATTTACAAGAGGGAATTTGCGGACGACGCGGGAGACTTTAATCCTCTGGACTTATATCAATCGGATGTCGTCCGGAGCGTTAAAACGTATTATAAAACGCTTGCGCGGGCGCTTGGGTGCGGCATCGATTTTGTCTTTATTCCCGGGAAAAGGAATCAGGCTTACGCTTTCGCCGCGGAGCCGCCTTTCGCGGAAACAGTTTATTTAAAATATATATCGACCTTTGACGACTACGCGGAAAGAATAAGATTTTTCAGGAAAAGAACATTTAACGTCACTAAACCGCTAAAGGTGGCCAATTCCGGCATGGAATGCTATCTGGCAAATGTCAGGGGCAAGGATCCCTTCCCGGGGGATATTGATCTTGCGATCTATCGGGAGGATAAACTTGTAAATATAGCGGAATTCAAGACACATAACCTGCCAACGCCCATTGTCGCCGAGTCGTTTGACAAATATCGCAAACAGGACTGGCGCAGACTCAAGGTAATTTGCGATCTGTGCGCGGCTCTGGGAATGGGCGGCTATTATTTTGTCATCTGGGGCGAACGCCATCCGGAGATCAAGATTCAAAAAATATCGATCGCTGGAGAAATTGTTTCAGAGGAAATAATTCCCAAAGAACCGGCGCGGGCGGCGAGAATTTTGCTGGAGAAGGTAAAAGAGAGAGGCGTTAGGTGATGGGTATGGAGGAAATAAACTAGAAATGTTTGTTCGTATATAAACAATAATTATAGGGTCTGTTTG
>CAMWPE010000090.1 GCA_947176055.1 uncultured Desulfovibrio sp. | reverse complement strand
TCAATGTGGATTTATGGCGCATTGCGCGCAAAAGGGCGATGGATTTCGTGGAGGTGATCAACAGGCGCGGAGGCGACGCGACTTTTGTCTCATTGCCGGATATGGGCATCCATGGAAACACCCATGCCGCATTTGCCGATCTCAACAACCATGAGATTTACTCTCAGCTGGAAAAATGGCTTGCCAAAAAAGGACTGGATGTGAAAGACGCCCCGCATCAGGGTCCCAATTCGTTGCCAAAAGAAGCTTTGCCAAAACCGGAATAAAAGGAGCAAGCATGCGCAATCTTGAAAAATATGTCATAACCATCATGGCCGCCATCATGTTGGGAACAGGCTCCGCAGAATCGCGGGATCAGGCAGGAAAGCCGATCTCCCTGCGGACGATGGGAAGTTTATTGTTCGGAGGCTCCGTGGCAAGCAAGCCAAACGGCGATACATTTCATGGCGATCACGGTTACGCGCAATACTATATTCCGGAAAACGCCAGACAATACCCTCTCATATTCTGGCATGGCATGATGCAATCAGGCAAGACATGGGAATCAACTCCCGACGGGCGCGAAGGCTTCCAAGCTATCTTTCCGCGGGATGACTGGGCGGTGTATATCATTGATCAGCCGAGGCGCGGCCGAGCGGGTTATACCCAAACACCCCCGGCCGACAAGGATGATGCGCCAGCCGCAAGCCAGGAAAGCGCGACATGGACGGTTTTCCGCAACGGTGTCTGGACTCCGCCAGGAGAAATGACCCTGTTTGAGGGTGTCCAGTTCCCCGATGATCCAGCAGCGATCGATCAGTTCTTTCGGCAACAGACGCCCAATACCGGCGATGAGCCGAGAACAAACGAGCACCGACGGTTCATGGGCAAGACAATGGGGGCATTGCTTGACCGGACAGGCGAATCCATACTCGTGACTCATTCAAACAGCGGACAGTATGGATGGTTTTCAGGAATGGAAAACCCTGAACAGATAAAGGCGATAATCGCCTATGAGCCGGGCCAGTTCGTCCTGCCGGAAACCGAGCCGGTCAGAGAAATACCTACGAATAACAAGATCGCGCAAGGTGTCCTTGATCCGATTCCTGTTCCTGAAGAGGAATTCAAAAAGCTCACTAAAATGCCGATAATGGTCATCTTCGGCGATAACATCGTGGATGAGCCAAACGCTAATTTCAACCAGGAAGCATGGAGGGTCATTCGTGAAAGATGCAAGCAATTTGTTGAAGCCATCAATAGGCATGGCGGAGACGCCATACTGGTGGAGTTGTCCAAAATCGGGATAAGGGGCAATACCCATGCGCTGATGGCCGACAAAAACAATCTCCAGGTGGCAACGCAACTTAAGGACTGGTTGAATCAGAAAGGTCTTGACGGCAGGGAAAAGCCCCATGCAGGCCCCAAAGCCCTGAAAATCCAGTCTGCGTCTATCCCAGTTCAAAAATAGAAAGGAGCATACAATATGCGCGAGTTCAGATTATACAATGATGTGATGATGCCAGCCATTGGTTTTGGCGTTTACCAGATTCCTCAAGAAGAGACCGAACGTTGCGTTTCGGACGCGCTTGAAACCGGTTATCGCATGATAGACACGGCAGCCTCCTATCTCAATGAGAAGGAAGTGGGCAATGCCATACGCAATTCAGGCGTAAAGCGCGGCGACCTGTTCATCACCACCAAGCTCTGGGTGCAGGATTACGAAACAGATGACGCGTTGCGCGCTTTTGATAAATCCATGAAGCTACTTTCCCTGGATTATCTTGATCTTTATCTTTTACACAAGCCTTACGGCAACTATTACGCTGCCTGGCGCGCCGCGGAACGGCTATACCGGGAAGGCCGCGTAAAAGCGATCGGAGTTACCAGTTTTTCAAGCGAACGTCTGCAGGATCTGATTCTCCATAACGAGGTAAGGCCAATGGTGAATCAGTTGCAAACTAATCCCTGGTATCAGCAAAAGCAGGCGCGCCAGTATCTCGCTGAAGAGAATATTCAGATGGAGGCGTGGGCTCCCTTCGCGGAAGGAAAGAATGACATTTTTAATAACCCCATGCTTGTTAGCATCGCAAAAGCCCATGGCAAAACCGTGGCCCAGATAATACTGCGCTGGCTTGTACAGCTCAATATTGCGGTCATCCCGAAGACTGTAAGCAGGGAGCGAATGAAGGCGAATCTCAATATATTTAATTTTGATCTTGACGAAAACGAGGTGAAAGCAATCGCAAGCCTCGATACTGGCATTGATCCCATCTACGATGATCAGGATCTTGAAACCACAAAATTTATCGGCACGCACAAGATTCACGATTAGGAGCGGATGCGAGTTCCGAATGTATAGAAACGCCGGAATGGACTATGCTATTCGCCAAAAGCGACAAGGTAGTCCACAGAAAAGCGCGTTGCGGGAACCGTTACGGGATTGATTTGCCCTTTTTGACAAAATCCCTGCTTGATCATGCAAATGAAATCCTGTCGGCTGTCCTGGTAGTTCATGGCGACAAGGCATATTCCATGCCTGCCTCAAAAGAGGCTTACGCGAAACTGAAAGGCGCAAGCAAGCGCCTTTTCTTGATTCCTGACGCAAAGCGTACGGATCTTTATGACCAAATGAATATCATACCTTTTGACGAAATAGCCCAGTTTTACAGGGACATCCTGGTGTAAAATTCCAAACTGCTCCGGAAATGGATAATAACTAATAAGCGATGATTTTAAATTGCGCGCCATATTTTTATATCTCCCATCAGGGATGGAGTGGACAATGCCATACTGGACAGGGAAATCGCCCCGCCCAAAGTCATGAAGGACGAAATTACTGTGATCCGGAATTTGACGATAGGCAAAAATGCAGGCTTGGTTTGAGGCGAAAACGCGGTAACCATGGTCGTTGAACTTAAGGACAGGAATTAGTTCGATATTTATATGAAAAACCCTATCATAAATACATAAACAGCATAAACGTGACAGAGGATGACGCTTTCGTCCAGAATGGCTTCTATGCATGCAAAGCGGAATTTGACAAAGGAGAGATATGATATAGCAACGGGTCTGGATGGAAAATTCGCTCTCGTCAACGGAGCGGGAGCAGGGATTGGTCGAGCGTTGGCAAGACGTTTTGCGTAGGATGGATCCCGGGTTCTCATCGTCGATAGGACAACAGAACCCTTAAGGAAGCGGTAAGCGCCCGTCCGGCTATAAGGACACTAACAGCTGATCTGAAAAAGACGTTGATATTGCGAGATTTGTGGATAGCCATTTCAGGGAATTTGGCAGGATTGACATTCTTGCGAACAATGCCGCCCGCGCTCCGGTCAGTACCATTGAAAAGGTAACGATGACGAAATACGATAAGGTATTTAGCATAAGCGCGCTCTTGTTAACATGACCATGAGCGCCTTGTCCTTACTAAAGCGCAACCGCGGCAATATCATCAATATGTCAAGCGTGTTCCGCGGAAACCGTATCCCCAATATGTCCATATATGCGTGAATGAAGCCGCGGTATAGAGATTCACGCAAATTTGGGCGAGAGAGCTTGCGCCATCTGGCATCAGGATAAATACCATCGACATAGCCTCCATTGAAACGCCGATTATGGTAAAACCGATCTCTCACCTGTAAGAAATTGCAACGCGCATGAACAAGGGAGCGCCATGGCCATGGGTAAATTTGACAAACCGGAAGATGTGTTTGCGGTGTACATATTTCTGGCGCCGGACCAAGCGCGTTTCGCGACGGGATCAGACTACGGAGCGGATGGAGCCTTTGGAGCCTGAAAACTGGAATACTGCGCGAATACAGCCGGAAAATTCATGGTCGCATACGCCGAGATTCTCTCCCATCCGGGCGTTGCTCGCGCTTTTCGGGATCACGCCTATGCTCGACTGGACGACCCAGCGTTGACTGACCTGGTCGACTGTTTTTCCGTGATTTTTGACGATGCCCAAAAGTTTACGGTTATAGAAGACGCTGTTCTTGTCCTCCACAAAATGCCCGCAGGCTGCCAGCAGGATGGACTCTTTGTCCAGATATTTGGGGCGCTCCCCATTGTAAAATTTCTGCCCGAGGATAATAATGAATGATGTCTGGGGCGAAAAAAGCTCCAGCTCTCGTTTGCACAAGAGGGAATATCTGGCGAATTCCTGTAATGAACCGCGGCGTTATTCATGGCTCTCCGGGGAGGACAATTTTTAGGTTAGTACTTGGCGCTGGCTAAAAGTGAAAGACAAATAGGAAGAGTCCCAGGGCGGCGCGAAGCGCTGGCGATCGGGGTTTTTGTTTGTCATTTGCATCGTCCGCGCCTCGATCCGGATTGGTCTCCCCCAGAATCCCAACCCCCGTCAGATAGTAGCCGGACGCAAAGTCCCCGTCTTTTGGATTTCGAAAGGGGCTTACCCATCGGCGGACGCGGCTCGGAGTCTCGCGTAGCCCTTATCCGGATTTCCCCTTTTTCTCTTCGCCGATTTGTCTTTTAGCCTTATCGATTTGTCACCTGACAGACTGGCGCTAGCGGCGTCCGCGCCCCTATGAACCCAAAGTTCCCCGGGTCGCAAGGCCCCGGTCCCGCGTTGCGCCCGTTCGTGGACAATTAAACCGCCGCGCTCCGCAACCCGCCTCCCAAATCCTTGCGTTAGCCAGCGGACAATCGCATCTCGCGCCCCGCGTCGCCTTGGGAACTTTCATTTTTCCCGGCCGGTTTCCGGTGCTCGCCGCATGGTCAACGGCTTCTAGCCGCGCCACTCATCCAGATCGTCAACCAGTTCTTTTACATGATCTTCTGTGGAAATAAATTGACAGAAGGATCATACGCCAATCTTTCTTTATTTAATCCTGGAGGTTCGTCAGACCTTTTCTATGGACGCTCCCCACAGTCCAATCCCCATTATGATCGGACTCGCTGATTAGCCAAGAAACGTAAGGGAATATTCCGCCCCGGAGGGTACAACGGGAAAAATATCTCGGCTAATCAGGCTGTCTCTTTCAAGCGCTCTGGCCGTCTGCGTGAACATCTTGCCTGATATGTCCCTCAAACGCCGCTGAAGTTCCGAAGATCCCAAAGCGCCGTCGCGCGAATGGTAAAGCCTCATGATTTTGCCTTTATTCCCGATTAGCTCCTGAGCAAGCGCAAGAGCGCCACAATATTTTTTTGTATCCGCAATACACTCTCGTCTTCAGTTCGCCGTGCTTTCCTTCATCCACATTGTTAACCTTTTGGTAACTATATAACTTTTTGGTAAGTAGTTAAATAATTATCCAATATTGCGCTATTATGCTACAAAATCAGCTTCTGGATAATACTTTGTCAGATATGTGGGGAAAATATGGAGACAATAGCCATCAATGGAAGTCCGCGCAAAAAGGGTAACAGCGCGGCTATGCTGAAAAGCTGGCTTGAGGGAGCGAAGGAGGCGAAGTCCGGTTTCGGCGTTCAATGGATTGACTGTACGATCTTGTCTTCAACGGCTTCCGCAGCTGTTTCGCCTGCAAGCGCAAAAATGGGCGTTCTTATGGCGAATGTCCGATAAATGACGGCATCAAGGATCTCATTCCTGCTGTATACGCGACGGACGCGGTTGGCATTTCCTGTCCAATATATTTTGGAGAGCTTGACGCGTACACGCGTTGCTTTCTTGAACGCGCCATGTTTTGCAAGACCGCCTACCGCAAAAACCATGATTCCCTGGCGCGGAAGCCTGTTCCGGTCACGATGATCCACACCATGAATTGTCCGGAGGATATTGCTGTCAAGAATCATTATCCTACGCGCTGGGATGATGCGGAGTGGCACATAGCAAACGCATTTCGTCATCCGGTTAAAAGGGTTTGCGCCTTTAACACCTTCCAGCTTGATAGTTATGATGATTATGAAATGGAAATGTTCGCGGAATCCGATAAACGGCAATACAGGGATGAGCATTTCAGGGATGATCTTGCTGCCGCCTTCCAGGCGGGAAAAGAGATATGAGGATTGAAATATGGAATGATTTCTGCGTGCCTCATTGTTATACGTGTGAAACTCTTCTATTGAGGGCAATTGATGAATTGGGAATTGCAGGGGGGATCGACATAAGGTTGCGCGCTTTTTAGCTTGATCCTTCCTTTCCGAAAGGAAAAACAATTGATGCGCCCCAGTGTGTTGCCAGAAAATATGGTCGCGCGCTTCCAGAGGCTCTTGAAAAGATTGAGGCCGCAGTCAGCATGGCAAAGGCGGCGGGGACTGACATGAAATTTCGGACTGCCGTCTTTTGCAATACCAGGGACGCGCATCGCCTCATGAAATTCGCGTACGCGGACTATGACAATCAGATTGCGCTCGATCTGAATTTCGCTCTCTTCGCCGCCTATTTCACCAAAAACCTCATCCTTGACGATGCCAATTTGCTGAAGATCGCCGCTGACATAGGTATGGGCGAGCAATTGGCAGCCCGCGTGCTCAATTCAGACACATATAGGGCCGATGTAATTGGGGACGAAAGAGAGGCGCGGTAAAAAGGGATCCATGCGATACCCTATTTTGATTTTGACGGCAAATTTTCTGTTACAGGCTCAATGCCGCTCGTGGGCTTCAGGGAAGCGGTGAGCAAAATGATTCAAATCAATGGAGGCCCACAATAACTGAAAAGAATTTTTGAGCCATTTGAGGCGCGTAACCTAAAAACCCAAAATCGCCTTGTCCGATCCGCCACCTGGGAGAATCTTGCGCCTCCCGAAGGCGGAATATGCGCCAATTCCTATGGGCTATATGATGAGCTCGCTTCGGGAGGGGTGGGAACCATCATCACCGGATTCACCAGCTTCGATGCAAATGACCGTTATTTTGGGGGAATGACGCGCCTTTGCGGCGATGACCTCGTCCCAGATTACAAAAAACTCGTGGAAATCATAAAAAAACACAATGAAGCCGTCATTACGCAGCTCGCCCTGGGCGCGTATTATGCCAGGGGCCGGGATGGCCGTTTCCGGGAGGTTGATATCGATTACATGACCCGGGAGCAGATCCGGGACATGATTAACAAATTTGTCGAAGCGGGACGCCGGGCAAAGGAAGCCGGGTTCAACGGCGTCCAGATCCACGCCGCGCATTTCTTTTTCTTAAGCCGGTTCATCTCCCCGCTGTTAACCACCGCACAGATGAGTATGGCGGTTCCAACGCAAACCGTAGCAGGGTTTTGGTTGAAATCCTGCAAGGCATAAGGAAGGTTGCGCCTGGTCTGCATATCACTGTAAAAATAAATTCCTCGGATTCCTGCCCGGAGGGCTTACGGAAAACGATTCGCTTGAGATATGCAAAATTCTGGCTGAAAACGGAATCGATTCAATAGAGGCGAGCGGAAACGGCGCGTCAAGACAAGGCATCCGCAATGCTGAGGATGAAGCTTATTTTGGGCTTTTCGCCATGCGGCTTGCGGAAGTTGTCAACGCGCCGGTGATCCTTGTCGGCGGCCTTCGTTCAAGACTGGTCATGGAGACCCTGCTCCATAACTCCAAAATCGCGCTGCTGTCCCTGTCCAGACCGCTCATAAGGCAGCCGGATTTTCCGAAGCTGCTTGAAAACGGCAAAGCCGAAAAGGTGGAATGTATATCATGCAACGCCTGTTATAAGACTGACGGACATACGTGCATATTCACTCCAACCCCGAGATGGCTATGCGACAATTAATCAAGGCTCAGACAAGGCGCGGCGTGCAGCTTGACGGAGCGCTGTTCGCAAATGGCGGAGAAACCACCGCGGTCATCGCCATAACGGGCATACACGGCAATTTCTACTCCAACCCCATGTACTACAATATTGGCGACACACTTGCCGGCAATGGCATTGCTTTCATCTACGCGCAGACGAACGACGCTTTTAACAGGATGGAGACGCTGAACACCAAAACCGGAAAGACGGAGATCATTGGCTCGTACAACGAATGCTTCGATGATATCTGCGATGACATAAACGCCTATGTGAATGCCGCAAGCGCCAATGGCTACCGGCATATAATCCTTTCTGGGCATTCTCTGGGGTCGAACAAGGTGATCCATTACCTGGCGAGCGCCAGGGAAACCTCTGTTGAGCATTATATCCTGGTCAGTCCCGCCAATATGAAATTCACGTTTGCCAACGCAACAAAAGACGAAAGACGCATCATAAAGTCGCTTATGGAAAACGGGCGCGAAGCGGAATTGTTGCCTTTTCCGTTCATGGGTTGGGCGCCCATGGTTGCATGCTCCGCATGGCAATGGTTGTGGCGAAACCCTCTGGATAATGTCCATTCCGATCCGGACGGGGATTTCTCCGAAGTGGAAAACATCAGACAGACCGGAGCGCTTATCATCGGGACATACGACCGCTTCTCATACGACGAACCGAAGGCGTTCATTGAGCTGATCAATTCCCACACCAGGTATCCGGACAGGAACAAGGTCATCTTTGTCCAGGGGACGGGACATGTTTACTCCGAGCGCGAACAGATGCTTGCGGACATCATCCTCGACCTTGTCCAGGACTGGGAACACCAGGGCTGATGCTGGATTTGGGACTGTCCCGGAAAGATATTATAATTTAGGCTCCAGGGACATCGGAATTTATAGAAAAAGTATTAAAATTTATAAGAATTAAACAGAAAAGGGTATTTTCTAAACGCCCTTTAACCTCCCCATGAGGTCATAAAAATGAAAATACCCTTAATTTCTAAAAAGCGATTTAACCGATTTAAAAAACTTTTACCAGTACCCCGGAACGCGGAAAAAATTCCGGCTATTATTGTTATAATTTGCGCTTTAGGGGTTATAAGATATGGTCGCTCATGGGGCGATACTCTTGTAATATATGAAAAATATAATTCAATTTTAAAACGTTTTAGTCGCTGGAGCAAGAACTGCGCGTTCAGGGACGCTTTTAAAGCTCTTGCCGCGAAGGTCGAAAAACGCAATACGGCGATGATTGATTCAACAATAATTAAAGTTTACAGAACTGCCGCGAGTATGAAAAGAGAACGGCTTCTTGAGGATTTTTCCCCGGTGAACGAGAAAAACTCGAATTTCTTTGTTATTTAAAACACATATAGGG
>CAMWPE010000089.1 GCA_947176055.1 uncultured Desulfovibrio sp. | reverse complement strand
CAATATCGCCGGTCCCGTAAAAGTTCTCTCCCATGGCGATTTCCCCGAAAGGTTCCCAGGCGTGTATATGACTCCGAAACAGTTGCGCGAAAAGATGGACGAGCGCAAATGGGAAAAAGTAGCGGCTCTGCAACTCCGCAATCCCATGCACCGTTCCCATGAATACCTCGCGAAGATCGGCGTGGAAACCTGCGACGGCGTGGTTATCCATTCCCTTGTCGGCTCGCTTAAGCCCGGCGATATCCCGGCGGACGTGCGCGTAAAATGCATCGATACGTTGGTTGACAAATATTTCGTGCCGGAGTTTGTGATTCAATCCGGGTACCCGCTCGATATGCGCTACGCGGGACCGCGCGAAGCTTTGCTCCATGCTACTTTCCGCCAGAATTACGGCATCAACAACTTATTGGTGGGCCGCGATCACGCCGGCGTGGGCGATTTTTACGGCATGTTCGAAGCGCAGGAAATCTTCGATAAGATGCCCGAATCCAGTGACGAGGGCAAAAAATTGCAATGCAAGCCCATCAAGATCGACTGGACATTTTATTGCTCAAAGTGCGACGGCATGGCCTCCATGCGCACCTGCCCGCATAGCAAGGAAGATCGCGTCATCCTCTCAGGCACCAAACTTCGTAAGATGTTGTCCGAAGGCGCGGAAGTGCCGGATCACTTCGGCCGTCCCGAAGTGCTGGAAATTTTGCGCGAATATTATAGCGGTTTGAAAGACAAGGTTGAAATCAAGATGCAACGCGCCGCGTCCGGCTCGGCCATGAACTAGCCGAAACTGGATCCCGCATTATTCCAGGGGGCGCGCCTTCGCGTCCCTTTCTGTTTAAACTTCGCCGCTTTTCTCGCGAATTTGCTTTTTCGCGCGGTTGGCCGAAGATGTTGGATCCGTTCCAGTATTTTTAAAGGCGGACGCTAAAGAGGGCATAAAAAAAACCAGAATACGAAAAGGTCGTTTTTACCCATTCTATAAATTAAACAGACGCGGGCCGCTCCCCCCGGCGTCGCGCATCCCGGGAGCGTCCGGATTGGCTCTTATCAGACGCGAGATAACGGTGTCGACCGGGCCATGAGCGTCGATATTCCGGTTAAATGGCAATCGCCAGTAAGATACGATTTGAATAATTTTTTGCTCGTCCTCCCGGAAACCCTGAATAAAATATTTATTATAGATCTATTTCCGTTCCGGCCATTTCCGCGTTCAACAAATAATTTTTCAAACTTCCTGGTTTGCGGCCATCGAGGATGAAGGCGGTTTCGCAGCCATTTTCCCTTGCCCGAAGGCACGCGTCTACTTTTGGCAACATTCCGCCATGAATAACGCCTTTGGCGATTAGATCATCGATGGCCGATTTGGAAAGGTAGGAAAACAGGCGGCCGTCTTGATCCAGCGCTCCGGGCACATCGGACACAAGGATAAAATGTCCGGCATTCAGGGCCGACGCGATAGCTCCCGCCGCGGTGTCCGCGTTGACGTTTAAAACTTCCCCGCTTTCGTCCAGCGCGACTGGCGCGACCACCGGCAGGAAGCCACCGTCGATCAAACATTCGATCAACTCTCTGTTTACCTTCCCGATTTTTCCTACGCGCCCAAGTTCCGCATCAAGAGGCGAAGCGATCAATGTCCGGCCGTCTTCTCCGGAAATACCGGCGGCGTTAAGACCCGTTTTGGAAAGCTCGCGAACCAGTTCTTTGTTTGCCTGACCGCATAAGGCCATTTCCACAGCGGTTAAAGTTTCCGAATCGGTAACGCGCAGTCCGCGAACAAATTTGCTTTCTATATTTAAATTTTTTAAAAGGGCATTAATCCGGGGTCCGCCGCCGTGGACAAGGACAAATTTATAACCAGCTCCCGCAAGCTCCGCGAGATCGGCGAAAAAAGCGGAGCGCAGTTCCGGAATATCCATGGCGTGACCGCCGAATTTAATTACCGCAATCTTGTTTTCTTCCATACTAATTCCTGAATATCGCGAAGAATGACATCGGAGCGCGCGACAATTCGCATTAATCTTATAAATTAATAGATAAACATGGCGTCGCCGTAGGAAAAAAAGCGGAAACCGTCGCGTATGGCCCGCGCGTAGGCGGCGAGCAGCTTTTCTCTTCCGGCCATGGCCGACGCGAGCATTAATAATGTGGATTTGGGAAGATGGAAATTTGTAATCAAGCCATCGACGATTTTAAATTCGAAGCCCGGATAGACAAAAAGATTGATCCAGCCGGAATATCCGGCCAGACGTCCCAGGCTCGCGAAAATTCCTTCCAGCGCCCGAAGGGAGGTTGTGCCTATCGCTATCACAGGCCGTCCCGCCGCTTTCGCTTCGTTTACCGCTTTCGCTGCTTCCCCGTCAATAACTACAAATTCCGGATGCATGACGTGGCGCTCAATATTCTCGCAACGCGCGGGGCTAAATGTGCCGTATCCTACATGGAGAGTGAGTTCGCGCCATTCGATGCCCCGGGACGCGAGCCGTGATAAAATTTTTTCCGTAAAATGCAGTCCAGCGGTAGGCGCGGCGATGGAGCCATTTTTAGACGACCAGATCGTCTGATAGCGCGAAGAGTCAAGCTGGACCGGCGGCCGTTTAATATAAGGGGGCAAAGGCAAACTACCATATTGGACTAAAAGCTTTTCAAGATCGCCTTCGCATTTAAGCTTTATTTTCCGCGCTCCGTAAACCCCTTCTTCGATAACTTCGCATTCGGCGCCTGGAAATAACTCAAAGCTATCGCCCTTCTTTATTTTTCCAGCCGGTTTTAAGAGACATTCCGCCTCGCCGCTTTCCTTATCGATCAGGCAGGGGGGGGTGAGCAGAAGAAACTCGAGTTTGCCCCCGCCCGGTCTCCTGGTCAAAACGCGGGCCGGAATTACGCGGGAATTATTGGCTATTAAAAGCGCGTTCCGCGGCAATAAATCCGGCAGATCATCGAAAGCGAATTCCGGAAAATTGTAGCCCGAGGCTTGGCGATCCACCCGCATAAGGCGCGACTGTCCCCGTTCTTCCCGTGGAAATTGCGCGATCAAATTTTCCGGCAAATCAAAATCGTAGGAGTCCAGTCGCAAATCAGGATTCAATTCACAGGCTCCTCATGATAACTCATAGCGCAAGAAAAAATATAGCCGGTTAACATCCGGAAAGCGTTCTCGCGTCCTCCGCGTCACGGTCGGCTCCTTGCAATGGACGCTTCATGCGGGTAAAATGGAAAGATAGATAACTTCGCCAATGAAAGGTTCGGATGAAAAAAATTTGTCTCGTCGCCCAGATTATTCTTTTTCCTCTCATCCTTTCCGCTTGCGCGGGGATGGATGGGCTATTCAATCGCGATCCATTAAC
Source organism: uncultured Desulfovibrio sp. (assembly GCA_947176055.1). GTDB lineage: Bacteria > Desulfobacterota > Desulfovibrionia > Desulfovibrionales > Desulfovibrionaceae > Desulfovibrio. Next base: position 5,801 of record CAMWPE010000089.1, on the reverse strand, counting down.
CGGAGGAGTCAATTCCGGAACAAGTCGGCTTTTGGGCTGTCAGGTTCCCGCGGGGATGCAATACTTTCCGTCGCACAGCTATAGCGAAGACGCAGGCTCCGGGCTGGAGACATGGCGGGGCAGTTTGAGCCCAGCTTCCGCGGGATTAAACACGCACCATACCTTAAAGAACGACGGCTGGCAATTACGTCTGGCTCTCCATACCGGGGAAAGATATTTTTATCTTTACCAGAAAAAGGATAGATACGCGGCGATCGTCATTCGCCCCCAGGGCATTACTACAATAATGGAAATATGGGTCGGCGACGCCTTGCCGGACGGAGCCGATCTCGCGTCCGGGTATTCGCCGGACACCTCGGGAATAAATGCCATGGAGGGAGAAGAATACGGCTCGATAGAGGAATCGCCGTCGGTTAAAGAGGAAACCTGGGGCGTAGAGGAGCGCGAGATATGAGCGCGAGCGGAGTCAATCCTTTTGTTAACCAGGAGATATTCGCCAATAAAAAAGTTCATCTTGGCGTTTGCGGATCCGTCGCATGCTATAAAGCCGCGGAGCTTCTTCGCTTGTTGCGCAAAATTGGCGTTTCGGTATCCGTTACTCTTACGGAAGCCGCGAAAAAATTTATCTCTCCGGCCCTATTCGCTTCCCTGGGCGCCGATCCGGTATACGACAAACTTTTCGATGACGAGGATATATTCGCGCATTTGCGGCCTGGGCAGGCCGCGGATGCTTTCGTAGTCGCTCCCGCTACGGCTAATATTTTAGCTAAAATGACCGCTGGAATCGCGGATGACACGCTTTCCTGCCAGCTTCTGGCTTATAATAAACCTGTATTAATCGCTCCCGCCATGAATCCGCGCATGCTTGCTCATCCCGCGACAAAGGCGAATATCCGCCTTCTGCATCAAAGGGGATACAGGATCATAGAAAGCGCGGAGGGCGAAACCGCGTGCGGAGAGTCAGGCAAAGGCAGGCTTGCGGAAATTGAAGAAATTTTCCTGAACATTCTCAAAGCCTTGTCTCCCAAAGATTTATCTGGCAAAAAAGTTCTTGTCACTTTGGGTCCCACCCGCGAATACTGGGATGGGGTCCGTTTTATCAGTAATCCTTCAAGCGGCAAAATGGGCGCGGCCCTGGCCACAGCCGCGTGGTTGCGCGGAGCTTTTGTCACCGCGATCGTAGGACCTTGCGCCGATATATTTCTACCCGCCGGGGTTTATAAATTGGAAGTCGAATCGGCCGAAGAAATGCTCGCCGAAGCCGAAGCGGCCTGGCCGGACGCGGACTACGGCATTTTTTCCGCGGCCGTGTGCGACTTCGCGCCGGAGGAGCGAATGACTAATGAAAAAATTCCGAAGTCAGCGGCTCCCAGCGCGATAAAAATCAAACGAACTCCCGATATCATAGGAACTCTCGCGGCTGGAAAGAGCGCCGAACAAAAAGTACTCGGTTTCGCCGCGCAAATCGCTGCTTCCGATGACGAGCTTCGAGATCTGGCGCTCGCAAAATTGCGCGCCAAAAATATGGATTTAATCGCGGCGAATCGCGTCGACGGCGAGGAAGGAGCGTTCGGAGCGGATGAATCCGCGTTGCTGGTCTGGGATCAATCGGGCCGGACCGAATCGTGGCCGCGACAATCAAAGGCCGCTTCGGCCTGGGATCTTTGCTCATGGCTTTTGGAAATTTAAATACCGCCGCGACGCTCTGGAAGAACTCGGGATTGAAATATCTATATTATCCCGACGGCATTCCCGCGCGTCCGGACGCCGTTTCCCAACCGGCGCCGGTAAACAAACCGCGGATCCGTCCCGTTTCCTCGTCCGGAGCAAATCCCGCCAGCGACGCTCGCCCGCCGGGAGTATCGCGGCCAAACGCGGTCGATGCCGCGCCTATAAACACGGTTTCATCGTCGGTCGCCTCGCGAAAAAAATGGATTCCGTTGCCAGCCGAAGCTTTGCCAGACGATTGGCGCGAACTTATAGCGAAGACAAAACCCGCGACCGTCGCCTGGACCTATCTGGAATTGGGGGGAGATTTGCTTTCCGGAACTATCGCTCTCCCGGAGGAAGAAAAAAAACGCGTGCAGGCGAGACGAAACACGCTTGGCGCCTTATTAAAATCCTTAAATCATCCAGGCGGCACGCATACCTTCGCGCCTCTGACTCCAGGCGTGTGGAATCCAGAAAACTATACGCACGACTATTTTTTTTCCGCGCTCAAAATTTTACGCTGTCGCGGCTTGATTATTTTCGGCTCCGCGGCGGGCGAGATTCTATTTCCCGAAAAAAATTTGCGCCCGTTAATCTCCTGGAAGCGCGAGGACCTTTTCGTATGGCTTTTGCGCGATCTCAACGCGCTTGGGGGACCGGAAAATCGTTATTATAAAGAAAGCGCCTTGTATCTTGCAAACTCCTTGCGACGTTTCGTCCGCGGCTGAGCGCTTATGTATATCGCTTTGGCTATCATGTGCGGCGGCATAGTCGCCGGAAGACTTTTCCGCAAATGGGTGTCCAGTAAATATATCAACGTATGCGTTTTCGCGGCCATCATGGGATTGCTTTTTCTCATGGGTTATTCCATAGGCAGCGACAAGGCTCTTCTCGCTTCGTTGCCGTCCCTTGGCAAATACGCCGCGATTCTGACAATCTGCTATCTCGCTGGATCCATCGCGGCGCAAATGGTTCTTAAAAAATCCCGGCTGCTGAAAATTCCAAAAAATAATGACGGATAGTCTAAAAATCCTCCTCTTTTTTGGATTGGGACTCGGTTGCGCCGCGACAGGCTGGCTGCCGGAAATACGGAGCGATACGGATCCCGCTCTCGTAGCTCTCTGGATATTGATGGCCCTTGTGGGACTCTCCATCGGCGCCAATAAAAATCTATCCGGAATTATCCGGTCGATTCATCCTTCGGTTCTTCTTATCCCCGTCGCTACCGCGCTTGGCACATTCGCGGGCGCGATCGCCGGAGCTTGGCTCCTTCCTGTGTCTTTGCCCGATTCCCTGGCCGTAGGCGCGGGTTTCGCTTATTACTCGCTGTCCTCAATTTTCATTACCCAATACAAAGGTCCGGATCTTGGGACGATGAGCCTTTTATCGAATATATTCCGCGAGCTTTTTACTCTCCTTTTCGCACCGATTCTTGTTAAATTATTCGGTCCGTTAGCGGCGATTTCCAGCGGCGGAGCTTCCGCCATGGACACAACTCTTCCCGTAATAACGCGCGCGGCGGGAACGGAATGGATGTTCCCTTCGATTATTTCCGCCCTGATTCTCGATTTTAGCGTTCCTTTCTGGATAACGCTTTTCTGCTCTATTTAGAATCTTCCGGAATAACGTAATAGCCGCGCAATTCGAAATCCAGCGGGTAATTTTTCGCCCTGGCAAATTCGATAAAGCCGCCTGTATCGGTAGCCGGAATTTTGCCCAGCGCGGTTATCCCCAGGGGCAGGGGAAACTCGATGGGACAAATATCCAGTCTGGCGATTTGACCGGCGTATCTTTCCTCCAGATAACGCGCGACTCTCTCAGCCTCCCGCCTGGTAAAAGTCTCCAGCAAACATTCCAGCGCGGCTGTCCGCGATACATTGGCTTTAATTTCTTCAGGCAAAGAAGATTCCCCGGCCACTACGTCCAGATTAGCGACAGCTTCCATTTCTTCATCAGTCCAGCCGTTCCGGAAAAGATGCGTTTCGACATTCTTATGACCGCGAAAATTGATCATTCGGCACACGGCCACGTATTGTCTTGGAACATCCGCCCTCTCGCCGTCTGTGACAAAATTAATTTCCATAATAACCTCCCAGCGCGATTTCGCCCGGCCCTTTTCGGGAATTAAGTCGTCCATCGCCTTTTATCATTTTTTTTTTTCCTATAAAATGCCCGCGAAGCGAAAACCAATCGCGGCGCCCGCGAGCGGCAAAATTTTCAAGAGGAACAGATGCATTTAAACGACGGAGTATATTTACCAACTCCCCTCGATATGGATTTCCCTTCCGCTCCTTTCGAATTATCGTCAAAATATAAACCAACCGGGGATCAACCCGCGGCTATTGACACTCTGGCCGAAAATCTACGAGCCGGAGTTCCGGCGCAGACCCTCCTGGGCGTAACCGGATCGGGCAAAACGTTTAGCATGGCAAATGTCATAGCGAAATGCAATCGTCCCGCCCTGGTTCTCGCTCCCAACAAGACCCTGGCAGCGCAACTTTACAATGAATTTCGGGAACTGTTTCCCAAAAACGCCGTGGAATATTTCGTAAGTTATTACGATTATTATCAGCCGGAAGCGTACGTTCCTTCCTCCGACACCTATATTGAAAAAGATTCCGATATTAACGACAATATCGATAAATTGCGCCACGCGGCCACGCACGCGTTGCTAACGCGGCGGGATGTGATTATCGTCGCCAGCGTATCCTGTATTTATGGACTCGGATCGCCGGAATATTACGCTAAAATGGTCATTCCGGTCGAGATAGGTCAGAAAATCCCGATGGATTCGGTCATCGCAAGGCTCGTCGAAGTCCATTACGAACGTAACGATTACGATTTTCACCGCGGGACTTTCAGGGTACGAGGAGACGCTCTGGAAATTATCCCCGCTTATCACCACGAGCGAGCTTTGAGGATCGAATTTTTCGGCGATGAAATTGATTCCATGCGCGAAATTGATCCGCTCACTGGCGAGGCCTTCGCCGAGATAGGCAAAACCGTCATTTATCCGGCCAGTCACTTTGTCTCCGCCCAGGATAATTTAAAACGCGCGGCTTCGGACATACGCGACGAACTGGCCGAAAGACTCGCATGGTTTAAAAGAGAAGGCAAACTCCTCGAGGCTCAGAGACTGGAGCAAAGAACGCAACTGGATCTGGAAATGCTCGAGGAGCTGGGATATTGCAACGGCATCGAGAACTACACGAGGCATCTGGATGGACGCAAACCCGGCGAGCCCCCTTCCTGCCTGCTCAATTACTTTCCCCGCGATTTTCTGATGTTTATCGATGAATCGCATATAACAGTGCCGCAGATCGGCGGCATGTTCAAAGGCGACCGCTCCCGCAAACAGACTCTGGTCGATTACGGCTTTCGCCTCCCATCGGCGCTGGACAACCGGCCTCTCCAGTTCGACGAATTTAAAAATTTGATAAATCAGGTAGTGTACGTTTCGGCCACTCCCTCCAAATACGAGCTGGATCAATCGCAGGGCATTGTCGCGGAGCAAATAATCAGACCCACCGGTCTTGTGGATCCAAAAGTCGAAATCCGCCCGGTAAAAGGACAGATGGAAGATCTGCTGTCCGAATGTCGCGCCCGCGTAACACACGGCGAAAGAGTTCTCGTGACCACACTGACCAAGCGCATGGCCGAAGATCTTACAGAATATTGCTGCAATATGGGCGTGAGAGCCAGATACCTCCATTCGGATATCGAAACTCTGGAGCGTCTGCAAATTATCAGGGCGCTTCGCCGCGGAGAATTCGATGTTCTCGTGGGCATAAACCTTCTCCGCGAAGGACTCGATATTCCCGAAGTTTCCCTGGTCAGCATCCTCGATGCGGATAAGGAAGGCTTTTTGCGGTCGACCGGATCCCTGATTCAGACTTTTGGGCGAGCCGCCCGCAACGCTTCGGGCAAAGTCATCCTGTACGCCGACAAGATAACGGCGTCGATGCGCGCGGCCATAAGCGAAACGGAAAGACGTCGCCTGAAACAAACCGAATATAACGAAAAGCATGGCATCAAGCCGGTCACAATCAGCAAAAGTCTCGATTCGCCGCTCGATTCGCTCTATGTAGGCA
>CAMWPE010000088.1 GCA_947176055.1 uncultured Desulfovibrio sp. | reverse complement strand
CGGCAGAGCGGTGGGCCAGAGGGGCGCAGTGCAGTCCGGCGCGCACGGCAATGCGCTTGCCATTGTGACAGTCTGGGCGAACTCCTCCGGCGCGGCGAAAGACTTTTTCGCGAAGTTCAAACCTGTCGATCCGTCCATATTTCCGAAATTTTAATATGACGCCTGATTCTTCGGAAGACGTTGTCCCGGACAAAGCCTTGCCGCCTGACGAAGGCGCCGCTTCCGATGAGGAAATACTTTTCGCGACGCCCGAAAAAGCCCGGGAAATGGGCGCCGCGATTCTCGATGATTTTCGCGGAGCTTTTGAAAAGTTGAAAGACAGGTAGGGGCGTGGGCTTCGTTGTTCCTCCAACCGGATATTTCGCGGAAATAAACGCCGGCTTTTCGGGAGCGGCGCCTTCGCCTGATCGGATTCTGGCTCTTGGCTCCTGCTACAGCGGCTTGCCCTATTATTCGAAGCCGGAGGAAAAAATCGCCAGCGCGGTCGGCTCAATCCTGAAAGGCCATTTTTTTATCGACGGCAACAAGAGGACGGCGCTCTTCGCCTATATTCTGCTTTGCCGTTTGAACGGTCTTAAAAATATTGAGGACGAAGACGCGCTGGTCGAAATCATGACCGGAAGCGCGGCGGCGCGCTGGGATATAGAAGAGCTGGAAAAGCGACTGTTTCCGGGACAAGGCGACTTATAAAGGATTTTCAACTTTCCGGAGAAAAATAATGCCCATTCAATCGGTCGAATTACCCGAAGATCTGAGCGCGCGTTTAAACGCCCTTTCCGCGCGCCGGTCAATCCGGATCATTCCTTATATTACAAGCCTTGCGCGAATATCTTGACGATCTTGAAGACGCTTACGAGGCTGAAGGAATCATGCGCGGGGTAAAAAGCGGCGAAGAGAAAATCTTTAGCGCGGCGCGAATGGAGAAAATGCTTGGCCTGGATAATTGAGTGCACAAACTCCGCGGCCAGGACGCTATTATCAATTGATCGATAGGTCGCTTTGCGCATTAAAAAATATCTTAATGATAGAATAGCGACAGACTAAGATCCCCGAAGATTTGGAGAGCCTCTGGCGGCAAATCTGACAGGATTCTGGAAATATAGAATGGGCGATTACAGAGTAATCGCGGAAATTATGGATGACAAATTTGTTGTCCTGATTGTTAAAGTTGGCCATGGGAGCAAGGTTTACGGAGGACATTAAATGAAGAGACGCGCCGGAATTGACCGGCGCGCCCGTATTTTAGAGGCGCGAAGATTCTATATCGCTTCGCGCCTTCGCGTATTAATCTTCCGGCTCGTCCGCTATCCGGGCGTCTTCGGGTATCTACGCGTTGTTCTCGCTCGCCGCTTCTTTATCGCGCGCTTTTCTCCGTTTTCTTATGTTGCCCGCGGAAGATTTAAAATTGTAAACGGGTTTCAGGATGGAAACCACCTTCGCCGTTTCGCCGATCATTTTCAGGATATAGTCCATCGACTTGTAGGCGTCGGGAGCTTCGTCCAGGGTTTTTTCATTTACGGAAGTTGTGAAAATCCCTTCCATTTGGGATTTGAATTCATCCATGGATAGCGAGCGCAAGGCTTCGCCCCTGCTCATTAATCGCCCGGCTCCGTGCGGCGAGGAGAAATTCCAGTCGGGATTGCCCAGACCTTCGCATAGGAGCGTTCCGTCGCGCATATTTATGGGCACGAGCAGTCGTTCGCCTTTTTGGGCCGAGACGGAGCCTTTGCGAAGTATCATGGTATCCGTGTCCAGATAGTTGTGGACAGTGGTAAACCTGTCGCGCTCGCGCCAGCCCATGCCGGCCATTATTTCTTCGGATATAGCCCGGCGATTGGTATTGGCGTATTTTTGCATGATCTTCATGTCATGCACGTAGTTTTCCAATTCCTGACCCGTCAACCAGGCGAGTTCTTTCGGCGCGTCTGGGCGCGATGCTTGCGCTTTTTTCTGATGATAATTGGCTACGGCCAGGCCGGGATTGCGCGAGCCGGTATGGATGACCAGCCAATAATCGCCCCTATCGTCCTTGTCCACTTCGATAAAATGATTGCCGCCGCCGAGGGTGCCTATGGCCTTGAGCGCCTTGCCCAGCGCGAATTGATCGGCGCAGGTTAAATCTTCCAGATTTAGCGAGCCGGAGATGGGGAGAGGCTTGTTGCGGATGGCAAAGCCGGAGGGAACGCGCTCGCGAATTACCGCGTCCAGTTCGGCCGGATCAAAATCGTCCGGGCCGATATTTACGGCCTCCACGCCGCAGGAAATATCAACGCCTACGAGATTGGGCACCACGCTGTCTTTGATAGTCATGGTCGTGCCCACCACGCACCCCGCGCCCGCGTGCGCGTCCGGCATCAGGCTGATATCGGAGCCTTCGGCAAATTCCTGATCGCAAAGATTCTTGATTTGCGCTACGGCCGATGGCTCGAGATCCTCGGCGTAAACCTTCGCGCTCGCGCGCTTTCCTTCCACTACGAACATGATATTCCTCTATCGTTACAGATTCGCGTATAAAATATATTGTAGTAAATTATAATATAATTGGCAAGCTAAAAATTGATCCCCGGGGTATGGGAGGAGAATGAGAAAAGGTCGATGTCAAGGGGGAGGCGATTTGAGGCCGGATAAGGGGAGCAAATAGCTTATTTTTTGTGATGTCTGGGATGGGCGCGTTTTTCCGCCGCGCGAGATTCGCGCAGGAGCATGGTCATGGCAAAAGCGGCGCCCAAGGCTAGCATAAAGGCGACGTCGGCGGCCAGGTAATTATTAAAATACTCGTGCGAGAGGCCCATTATGGGAAAACCCAGACAACGGAGGAGGATAAAAACGGCGATGAATTTATAGACCGCGAGGAACCTTTGCGCGCCGAAATAATACGCCGTCAAGGCCGGCAAGACTACCCACAGACCGCCGCTGCCGCAGGTAAAAAGAACTCCGAATAAGGCAAGGCTCCAGACGGACGGCGGCAGGAAAAGGACGGCCATGCTAAAAAGACAACAGAGCATGATAGCGCGGGCCGCCAAAATGGGCGTCCAGCGGTCGCATGCCCAGCCCCAGAAATATTTGGCGGCCGTTCCGCAACCGGCGGACACGGATGCCAGGAGCATGGCCGTGTAAGACTCGAGTCCAAGATCCACATAGCGCGGCTTAAGCTGGCTCAGGATGCCGGAGGCGCACATAAGCGCGAGACCGAATGAACAGCCTATGAACCAGCAGGCCGGTCGGCGGACCAGCTCGGCGAAGTAAGCCCTGCGCGGAATGCCTTTCGGCTGTCTGGGATCATGTTTTCGTCCGTCCGCGTGCAAATGAAGAACCGCCGGCGACCGTCTGACGATGATCCAGGACAGAGGCGCGAGCAGGCAGGTAGTCAGACCGACGGCCAGAAAAGCCGTTTTCAGGCTGTAATGATTAATGAGGACAAGGCAGATCATGGGCAGGATCACGCCGGACAGGGATGTTCCGGAATTGGCCACGCCAAAGGCCACGCCTCGATAATGACTGAACCAGTTGCTCATCAGCGCGTTGCCCACCACGCCGCCGCAGAACTGGGACGATACCCAGACGACAATCAGATAAAATGTAAAGACATGGATATTCCCGGTTAAACCCATTGCGCAGGTAGCTAAGCCGCCGATCAGCGCGCCCAGCCCCATGAGCAGGCGCAGAGAAATTTTGGCGGCTATGGCGGCGGATATGGGCATGGCGATTTGCGCGATTAAAGCGGCGACGCCCAGACCCATGTTCACATCCATGCGCGTCCAGCCATTCTGGGCGCAGAGCGGTTCCATAAAGGCGTTCATGCCGTACAGGGCGCCGCCTTGCAACAGGAAGTTGCCCAGCAGGGCAAGGCCGCTGATTTTCCAGCCGTAAAAAAGGGACATGTCGCGCCTCGGGAAGTTTCGCGGGATTTTAGGACTTTATTGGGCGGAGGGCAATAAGGGGGCGGCGCTCCCATCGCGCGTTCTTGACTAGCCTAAGTAACTGTAAAACCGGAGACAAAGTCCGCGGCGAAAAGATAACGACGCGTCGCGCCTTTATAAATATAATTTATTTGACTTTCCCAACGCGCTCCGCGTATTATATCTAACCCAACTTTTGATCGCGGAGGGGGTTATGAGCTATCAGCTGACGGAGATCCTGAATCGGTGCGATAAGGCCGACGCCGATTTTCTTGTTTCAACCATCGATTCCTGGATGAATTTTACGGACGACAAGGGTTTGAAGACGGAGCTGGCCCGCTGGAACGGCGATGGGCGGATACCGGAGGAGTTGAACCGGAAAATCGAGCGGGAGATAAGGTATCTTGGCAGCAATGATCTGGCCTATATGCTCAGGAAGACGCGCGGCTATGATCCCGCCGGCGTGGGCGTGGACGAAATCATCGACGATCTGTGCAAACTCCTGAAAATCGATATCAGCATGGCGGGGACGCTGGAAGCGCGGCTCGAGATCTTCGCTGGCAAGGTCGTGGATCAGCAGTTCGCCAGATTGCCGAAGGAAAGGCAAATCGAGATCTTGAACAGCATGAAGTTCGATGAGCATCACAGGAAGGAGATCTTCGATAAAGTCATCCAGAACAAGGAATTGCTCCTGCCGGTCATCCTGCCGCTTCTGGGCAGGACTGTTGGGCCGGAGGTTTTGCAGGCTTTCATCGCGGCCATTCTTTCGGCCTTTGTCGGCAAAGCCGCGGCTCAAGCTCTGGTTACGCAAGTACTGGCGCGACTTCCCATAGCCGGGCCATGGCTGGGACCGCTCATGATCGGCGCGACCACGATCTGGAGCCTATACGATCTGACCGGTCCGGCCAGTCGCAAGACGATCCCGCTCATTTTATACTTGGGTATACTCTGCTTGAAGGACGGGCGGACAAAAGATTTTATCGAGGAGTTTGAGACAAAGTCTTTGCCGGAATAAGCGAAAAGAGGCTGAATAAACCCGGCGAAGACGCGCTGGTCGGGAAAATCTTCGTTAAATGCGATTATCCGGAACGCGGGTTTATGGAGGCGAGAATGACCGTATTTGATTCGAAGTTTTCTATCAAAATGGAGATCGCGCGGTTAACGAAAGAAAAATATTTATTAAAAGTTAAAAAAATTTTTGGCAAGGCAAGTCACAAAGAAATCGACGAAATCGACGCAAAGCTCGACGAACTGGCAAGATCGTTGACCAGACTCTGGCATCTCTGAAGGAAAGCCAACTCGCGAGCTGTCTTTTAAGGGTATAACGTCCCCGCGGTACGCTCGCAAAATATCCCCGGACACACATCAGGGTTATTTAATAAAATTTAGCCTGGCGGCTCGCCGGGCAATTTTTTTCGAAGTTTCCGTAACATGAAAACTGGACTTCTTAATTCTCTCGCGAGGGTAAGGCTCGAGCCAGGAGCGGCGCCGGACAGGGATTTTGTATTGTTAATCTCTGGTCTCGCTGGCCAATCCCGCGCGCTGGCCGGACCCGACAAGAAAAAATGGATGGTTTGCGCCAGTTTTCTCGCGCGTATGGAAGACATCCGACCGTCGCCTCTCGCCCTGAAAATTCTGGTCGACTGTTCCGGTTCCATGTCCTAAGCGTACGTCAGGCGAGAAAGGGATCGCGGGCGCTGGCGAGGGGTTATTACCTGATGATTTTGTTTCCTATAGCCGCTTTGGAAGCGACGTCGAGCAATCCTTCGCCAGCGCGTCGCCATGCGACGAAGCCAATCTGGAAGCTCCGACGAAGAATTCGCGGAGTTTTTAGCCCGCGTCAAAAGTCGGCCGCGACAATACGCCAGGACTAAATTCCTGGAGCGCGGCGACGAATTGCCGCTGAACCGGCTGAATATGAAGCTCGAGCGGGAGTCGCCGCAAGTCCTCGCCGCCGTTGTCCGCTTCATGAAGCCATTCCGCGCGGCGGAATTTCTCATGAAGTTTCCGGAAGGTGTCCGGAGCGAAACGCTGATAAGACTGAACAAGATGGATATCCGCGACGCCGGCCTCCTGGAGATAATCGAGGATGTCTGTACGCCGGCGATTGCTCGCCGGGAGCTTCGGGATAGGCGGGAAAAGCGGACGCGATCCTCGACGCGATGGCGAGGTCCAGTAGCGGGATTGAACCGGGCGGTCAACGATAAATTGACAATTAGAAAATCAAAGCGGAGAGGCGGGAAAAATTCCGCCCCCGCGAAGGCGGTCGACGAGGGAGATTGGGATTAACACGCGACGCTGGAATTGTGCGAAGAAACGACGCCGCGCCTTGATTAAGTATTTATTGTTTTCACGTCCAATCTCGCAATCTCCTTTCCCGCCGCCAGAAACCGCCGCGCGTAGTCTTCGATCATATTCTGGGCGTAATTTTCTTTTTCCGCGTCGAGGATATATTTAAAATCAGGGAAAAAGAAGCGGCCGGAAGTCCATTTCGTAACAGGTTTTGGGAGAAACGCCCAAATAATATTGTTGTCGTTCCTGCCTGTCAGCTTTTCCGCCGGCATAGGCGAGAGCTCAAGCCAGCGGTTATAAATTCGCTCCGCGACAGTGTCGGTCTTGAAGTCAGGATCCTTGCGCTGTCTCAAGGCAAGAAATATTTGCCCGTATTTGTCTTGCTCAAGGATAATATTTAGATCCTGCCGCCAGCTATTTTTACGGATTGAAATTTTAGGCAAATCCGGCAACGCGACGACGCCTCTGTCCGCGACGCGAAGATCCCAGCCGTCATTCGCGGGAAAAATTTCCAGCAATTTCGCTGTTATAATCTCGATAAAAGCGTATTCCCGATTCAACGCGTCCAGATTATCGCGACATATTGTTTCCAGTTCCTGAAATATTGTCCTGGCGTATTGTTCAAGGATATCCGCTATCTGTTTTTGGCGGGCTTCGACGGCTTTTACGCTCTTATCGTCAGTCGGCGTCGTCCAGTCCGGTTCGCCCAGAATCAGAAAATTCCTCGCTCCTCCCGAATACCTAGCGTTATTGACAATGTTTGGCGCGATGATATGTAGCAAATCGTAAAATGGTTTTTTGACCGCTGGCGCGGAATATTCGCTATAACAGTCGACGTAAATTCCATCGGCGCTTAAGGCAAAGTCCAGGGAGACCATCCAGTCAAAAGCGACGGGAAAAACGAATATGGCGTCCCGCATTCTAAATTCCGGCCGAAGCCCGAGGATATCCCATAATGAACTATATTGTCTTGTTATTTTGTCGCATAGATCGGGCATAGCGGCGATCAGCGCCGGATCAAAGCTGTTTCGCGCGGCGGCCGATTTTTCGAGGGTTAAATTGCCGGAAGAAGTCAGTCCGGACATATTCAATATGTCGAGGAATAGTTCGAGATCTTCCTCTTTGTCCGTATCCTCCCTTCTGTCTCGTTGGGTCTTTTTTGGCAGATTGCGAATAAATGCGTCGAGAAAGTTGTTGAATCGTCTTTTTAGTTCATCCTTGTTCTCTTCGGGGCAACTGGCAAGGGAGGCGGCGAAAAGCTCGTCCCTTCCTTCGGGAGTCTCGTTTAGGACCTCCCGGATAAATTCGAGAGGGTTTTCGCGGGAAAGGATGGCGGAATATACGGACTCGTACGCCAGTTGCAAACAGATAATCGCGAAAAGCAGACGACCGAATTCGGGTTTGGCAATGTAGTCCGGATAATTTTTAGCGGCGAGAAGTTTGAGCAGATTGATGATATTGGCGACGCGTTTGAGAGCCCGGGGATTCGCGCCAATGGAGTTTTCCGCGAGCTCGCGGTACGCCCGGGTTTCTTCGGCCGGGATATCCAGGATATTTGTCAAATACTTGCTTATATTATACTGGGCGACTGGAAGGTTAAAGGGCATTTGGATAATTTTGTCAAAGAAACTCCGGCCTTTCAGGTCGGTCATATCTTCGCCGTATTTGATTTTCGCGCCCGCGCTGACTACGGCGTAGTCGACCGCGATGACAAATACGCATTTGTCCAGATCCAGAAAATTCTTGATTACCTCCAGCGCTTCCACGGCTTTGCCCGGATTCATACGGTCGAGATCGTCGACGAACACGACCAGTCTCTTGTTCTTTTGCCCGGCGAGTTTTTCGTCGATGGCTTTCTGAATATCCCGGCGCAGGGCGCTCAACTGGGCGAACATATCAAGGGGAGTTGTTTCGAGCGCTCGTCGCATGGCTTCGCTTACTTCCTTGCCGCCGGCGACCGCGGCGGCGACTTCCGCCGTTCTTTTGCAAAAGCCCAGCAATATTCCGCTCCATTTGCTGTCTTGCGCGCCTATTGCTTTTAACAATGCCATTAAAAGAGCGACGGGAACGTCATCCTGCATATTGAACTGGGAAAATTGCCATGTGTTGAACCACACGCAAGGGATATTCATGGCAATTAATTGATTTTCTATAAGTTTCATCATACTGGTCTTGCCTGATCCCCAGTCGCCCTGAATGGAAATAGTCATCGGCGTGTTGCATTGGGAGATAAACTGGACAAGGGCGTCGATGTGATCTCTCAATCCCAGGGATTCGTCGGTCAATTTTGAAAGAGGGGCGTCCGTCAGGCCAATGCCAGTCATGACTACTCCTTTTATGAAAAAGTATAGGGACGGAAGGATGAATAGTGTATAGTTATAAATATATACGCCTGGAAGGAAATAAACTCAACCGCGGGGCGAGCCAGGAGGGGTGAGAAATCCGGATTCCGGTTTATTTAGGTCCGCGCCGGTTACGCGCGGGCGACGCGTCGGGCGAGGCTCATGACTTTTTCCCGCCTTTTTTCGGCGCGGTATCCTTGCCTTCGGCCAGGGCGCGGAGCTGGTCGGGGGTCAGGGGAGTGCGGTTGCCGCCAAAATGGATTTTATTGAGTTCGGCCGGGGAAAGGACGATGGCGGAGGCCAGATCGGGTTCAGGAATCTTTTTCATGGCAGGGCAACTTCGCGAGGGCGGAGAGGACGGCGTTCAGGCCCAGGACGGCGAAAGCGTAGGCGGCTATGAGAACCAGGAGTTCCCAACGCGGGGGCAGGATCTCGCGGAAAAAGCCGCTGGCCAGATAGGAAAAGAACAAAAGCCACAGGGTGGTCTGCACGGCGACGCAGAGAGTACACCAGTGTCCGGCGCGGAATTTCTGATACCAGACGCTCCAGACAGTGTAAGGCAGACAGCAAACATTGCAGAGGGCCAGATAAGCCCAGGTCGATGGGAACATCAAAAGCGCGAGCAGGGAAACGCCGAAATAGCCGAAGCCGATTTCGCTCCAGGAAAACACGCCGAAGAGCTTCGAAACTTTGAGTTTTACGATGGAGTCGCAACCGCCATGCTCAAGAGCGCCGCAGACGCGATCCGAGGCGGCGGAATGAATA
>CAMWPE010000087.1 GCA_947176055.1 uncultured Desulfovibrio sp. | reverse complement strand
GGGATGGCATTCGCGCCTGACTGGCCCGGCGACCTCCATAAATTCGCCCAACTCCGGATCGCGGCTCTTTAACCAGGCGATATCGTCCGGAGAAAATTGGAGAACCGCTCCGCTCAAGCTTTCTTTTTCCTGTAAGGACGCAAGGAAATATCCAGCGTTTTTAGCTTTTCCAGCGTCTTTTCGCTTTCGCTTTTCGCCTTTTCGATAATTTCCGGGGAAAGCTTGAGCTCCGCGCAAACATTTTTAAAAGCCTCGGCGTAATTCCGCTTCGCTTTCGCGTTTGCCGCGTTCCAGTCCACGTTCCGGAAACAAGCGGCCAGCTCCGGATCGTAAGGCAATTCTCCTCGCGCCATGAGCAAAGCGAGAACAGGATAACCCGGGTATTTTTGCCAGATAGTCGCGCTGTCGTCGCTGGCGTAAACATTCCCGACCCACGTCAGGCGATAAGTTTTCGCGCCGTTGGACGAGACGACTTCCGCGGCTCCGGCCGGAGCGTCCGCCGGATCATGAAGCAGTACCCTGTCCGAGGCGAGCGCGGTCCAGGCTTCGGCGATTTTTTCCAACGGCGGCGTTTTAACTGGCATCGCTGCTCCCTGTCATTGGCGCTCGCCGGTCTCGCTCATTGAGACGGCGTCGCGCAATTTGCGGGTCATCAATCTTTTGTAAACGAATTCGGCGGGTTTGATACCCTCGGGAACCTTATCGATAGAAAATTCGGCCCTGGCCATATTGCGATGGCCGCCGGCTGTTCCTATATCGCCGAAACAGGCCTCGGCGAAACGGCCCATATCGCGACTGCCGTCGCCCCGGAAAACCACGATTATCGTTCCGGACTTGATGCCGCTTACTGCGATCCATCTCAAGCCGTGAACCTTGGTAAAGAAATCCGCCACGGAAACTATGAGATCCGCGCTGCGAATTTCGTTGAGCGAAGCGTAGGCTCCCCCCGCGTGGCAATCCTGCAAACTACGGAAAGCTCGCGAAAAGAAAGGCAACCAGGCCCGCATATATTCGCTGCGGCTGATTCTCCGAAGCAAATTAGCGTCCGCGCAACGCGAAAGCCATTGATAGGCGCGCAAATCCTCCTCGCCGCCCGAGCGCTCGAAAGCGCCGGTATCCGTGCGTATGCCGTAAAGCAAGGCCGTGGCCAACAAAGGTCCCGGACGAATTTTCAGCGCCTGCAAAAACTGCGTCATCATGCTGCTCGTCGCGCCTATTCCAGGATTGATATCGCAAAAAGCGCCCGGAGCCAGATAACCGGACAAATCGGTACGAGGATGGTGATCGATTATCGCCGAATAAATCTGTTCCTGAAACTGGGCGTTGTGCGACGGTTGCGAGTCGATCAGCGCGAACATATTAAACTCGTCTCTCCTGTGCCGTTCCCATTGTTTTACGGGTATGCGCAAATAGCGGATCATGGAGAGATTGTCCGGCCGGGTAACTTCGTTCACCCTGCGGATATCCACAAAATCCACGCGCGAGCGGATTAACCTTTTAAATGCCATTGCCGAAGCCAGGGCGTCGGGATCGGCGCTGATGAGGACGCAACACCTCCCCCCTTTGGGAAGCTCCTGTCGCCAGGCCTTGAAGGCGAAAATAAATTCGGAGCGGCTCATATTTGTCCGTTTGGCTTGCCCTTTTGTCCGGCGAGAATATCATTCAGTATCGGAATGGATGAAACAGCCGGTTGAAAAGCGAAAATTTCCAGCAGATGAATGGCGTCGTCCGACAGTCTGGGCGCCAGTCCGCGAGCGACAGCCAGTTCTTCGCCCGCGAGATTCGCCAGGGAAGCGTGCATGTCGCCGTCGCCCGGCGCGCTCCAGTGGACTAGCGCCGCTTTCTCCGGCAGGGATGAGCGCAATAATTCCCTTTGGCCATAACGCAGGGCGTGGGCTACATCAAGGCAAACTCCGAATCCGTCCTCATCGAAGAAATCTTCGCCCAGCTCCGCGAGATCGCATGAAGATATATTCTCAAGAACAAGGGGAACGGAGCTGTCCTCCCGCCAACGACTCATAAAAATCTCCAGATATTCCCTTTTGCGCGCGGCGTCGCCCATGCTCGGAGGATGCAACGCGGCAAGCTCCGGCGCGAGAAAGCGGGCTTTTTTCTCCAGCGCCAGACACACTTCCGCCGCGGCGGTCGGATTATCCTCCGGCAGATCGCAAGGAAGATGCAAATGCCACCGGATAGGCAACTCCGCGAGCTCCGGCGGCAAATCCCTGTCGTCATACTTGAGGCTGGCCGCGCTTTCGAAAAAGCACAGGGCGCAACCTCCGAAAACTTCCGCCAATATCCTCGAATTGGTTGGAATGTCTCCGGGCGTAATCCACGACGGAGCCGCGAACCGGCGTTCCGGAGCTAAAGGAGCTTTTGAGTCGCCCATCCATGCTCCTCCGCGGCTTTTTTCGTAGTTTCTCCGCCCAGAACCCGGATGCAACCCGATTCCGCCGCGGCGGATAAAACTTCGCCAAAAGCCCGGAAATCGGCTCCTGTCGTCGCGAATATTCGCTCGCGTATTTTCTGGAGCGATTCCGGAGTCTCGCCTGTCAGCCAGCGAAGCATGGACAACGCGCCCTTCGCGTCCGGCAAAAGATAGACATCGAGGTCGCCTATGGCTCCGATTATGGCCTGGTCGAGAGCAGTCTTGTCCGGATTGAATTTTTGCAAAAATGGACCCAGATTGTCATAGGCGGAGAGTGTGGCCTCCACATTGGGATCCCTGTATGAAGCGCAGATAAAAGTTCCGCCAATCCGGTCCAGGGTCGCGAAAACCCCGTAAGCTCCTCCGGCTACGCGCACTTCCTCCCAGAGCCGCCCCATGCGGATCCAGCGGACGATCACGTTGGCGGAGCCATTGTAGTCGTAGCCCAGATCGTAAAGATTCGCCCCCTTTGCCACGTAATTCACCTGTCCGGGCGTAAGGATGGCTTCCGCGAGGGGAGAGTCGCTCATTGGTTTAAAACCGGCTATGGCTTCGCCAGCGAGATCGGCGTCCTTTTTGGGCAGAGCTTTCAGAAAAGAGTCCAGGTCTTTAACAATGGCGGGCAACGCGCTTTCTTCGGCGACGCAATTTACAACCGCGTTCTTGCCGGAGACAATCGCGGAGCGCAAATCGGCGAAAGCGGCTAGGATTTTTTCCGGATTTTCCTCCAGCTCCCGGCTCAGGGTTCGCAGGAAACGCAATTGCGTCAACCCGCTCATGATTTCCCCAAGCGCGCCGGCGCCTGTATAGCGCGCCTTGATCGCGCTGGTCACGCATAGATGCCCGGCCTGTTGAAGGGTGTGTTCCAGGCGCGCCTTGTCCTCGAGGATCATCTGTCCCAGGCGTTCGATAATAACTTTCTTGACGGTTTGCGGTCGCAAAAGGATATCGTCGAAAATTGAGAACATATCGCCCAGATTGCCGTAAACCGCTTTCGAGGAGAATTTCAGGTAGGCGAATGTTTCGCGGCTTCCGGTTTTCGCGCCGATAAGGGGCGCGACGCTCAAGCCGCCCAGGGTCCCGGCTATTCGCGTTCCCAGCTGGCTATAATCCTCCTTCGCGGTTCCCAGCTCCGTAAAAGAGCGGGCAAAGATGGGGAGGTATGGAATAAGCTCCTCCGGAAGTCTCTCAATGGGCAACAGCAGGTCGACATAGGCTATGCCGGAAGTGTCCAGAGGATGCAAAAGGCAGGTCGCGGGATCTTCGATGATCTCCAGCGGGATACTTTTGTTTTCCCGTGGCAAATCGGAGATCTTGAGGGCCGGAATTTTCGCCAGATCCTCCGGCGAGTCAGGTTTTGTCTGTTCCGCCAGCAATCTTTTTGTGTCCGCCGCGTAATCCTCGCGCTGGCCGGGCGAAGATTCGGCCTGGATAGTCGCGAGTCTTTCTTTTTCCGCTTCGCTTAAAACGCCCGCGAGGCTTTCATCCGGATAAATAACGACTCGTACCCGCGAGGGATTATCCAGAAAATATTTATTTATGGCGGCTTCGAAAATTTTTTCGCCTTTGGCCACCGCTTCTTTTATTTGAGCAAGGGGCTTTTCCCATGCCAGGGCGTCGATGGGATCGCCTCCGTACAACCAGGAGGAGAGGGCGAGAATCATTGCCGCCAGCCCGCGCGGAAAACGTCCGGAATTGTTCTCCCTATAGGCGAATTCGACCGTGTTGACGGCCGCTTCTATATTATCCGCGGCAATGCCGCCGGTTGCGAGTCCGCGCAGGGTGTTCAGGATCAATTCTTCGGCCTTCGGGATATTGGCCGGTTCGATGCCTTTTAGACCAGTGGAATAGAACATTTGCCGCAAATCGGTCTCAAGTCCCCTGCCAGTCGTGTCTTCTCCCAGACCGGATTCGGTCAGGGCGCGGCGCAGGGGCGAGCCTGGCAAGCCCTCCAGAATATGTTCGAGGATTTCCAGCTTTATGGACTCCGGCAAGTCTCTCCGCTCGGGAAGCAACCAGTTCAGGGTAAATTGCGCGCGGGTTTCTCCGGGCGCCGCCGCGTAGGGAAATTCGACGAAGCGCGGTCGCGCGAATGGCTTTTGCAACGCGACCTCGGGCAGATCCGCGACCGGACCGGCTCCGGTTATCGCTTCGCTTATTATTCTCAGGCGCTCCTCTTCGGGATCGTCGCCCCAGAAAAAGAACCAGGCGTTGCCAGGCTGATAATATCGATGGTGAAAATCCCTGAAGGCCTCGTAGGTAAGATTCGGTATATCCTGGGGATTACCGCCGGAATCCAGGCAATAGAGATTATCCGGAAAAATCGCTTGCTGACTCTTTTCTTCCAGCGCCGAATCAGGCGAGGAATAGACGCCTTTCATCTCGTTATAGACCACGCCCTTGAAGGTCCATGGACCGTCGGCGGTTTCGGCCTCTATATGCCACCCCTCCTGCATGAAGGTGTCCCGGGAAAGGATGGGATGAAATACCGCGTCGAGATAGACATCGATGAGATTGTAGAAATCCCGCAAATTGGCGCTGGCGACCGGATAACAGGTTTTATCCGGAAAAGTGAAGGCGTTGAGAAAGGTCTGCAAGGAGCCTTTGAGCAGTTCGGCGAAAGGCTCCTTCACCGGATATTTTTCCGAGCCGTTTAATACGGAATGTTCCAGAATATGCGCCACGCCGGCGGAATTTACGGGCGCCGTGTAAAAACTCGCCCCGAAGCACTTGTTTTCGTCGTTATTGCAAATCGAAAGCAAGCGGGCGCCGCTAGCGGGATGAATCCAGAGCCGCGCGACGCCGCCGACTTCCGCCAGTTTCTGTTCTTTTTCCAGTTTAAAATCGTAAGTTAGCATATAAATTCCATTTTTTGTATTATTCGCTCCCATTAATTGCCTGATTATAGCCGTCGCCGGTTTATTTGTAAAATAGCCGCCGGAGGCCGTCCGCGGAATGCCGGAAAAGCGCCGCGATTATTGGCGCGGTTCTTGCTAGATTCAAGCGACGGCTGAAAAATTTTCCTCATATCCGGAGGCTAATTGTGAACTCTTCTTTATATATAGGCGCGACTGGCATGAAGGGCCTGGCCGAAGGCATGCAGGTTACCACCAATAACCTGGCCAATGTCAGCACCATAGGTTTCAAAAAACAGGATATCCTGTTCAGCGACGTTCTTTATCAGACGCAGGCAAGCATGGGCGACTGGTGGAACGCGCAGGATGATTCCCGCGTAGCCATCGGACAGGTCGGCATGGGTCTACAGGTCGAGGCGGTGCGCACCAGCTATACCCAGGGCGCGCTCGAGTCGACCAACAATATGACCGATCTGGCCATAAACGGAAAAGGCTTTTTCCAGGTTACGGACGGACAGAATGTATACTACACCCGGGCCGGCGATTTTCAGTCCGACAATCAGGGCGTGTGGCGCAATCCGCAGGGTTACGCGCTAAATGGCTATCGCCTGGGCGCGGACGGCTCCCGCGGCGAGCTTGAGCCGGTGCAAATCGACAAATTCGCGACGCTCCCGCCGAAAGCGACCACCGAAGTGGCGCTGTCCGTCAATGTCGTCGACAATACCGACACATCCGTCAACAGCGAAAATCCCTTTTTCAGTCTGCTTCAGAGTTACGACGCTACCCAGGGGACGCCTCTGACCTCCTCCTTTTCGCAGACCATGACCCTGTACGACGAAAACGGCAAAGGCCATACGGTAACCGCTTATTTTGACGGAGCCCCCTCCTCGAACGGATCCAAATACACCGAATTTGTCATCGCCGACGAGGCTACCGTAAAGACTGGCGAAAACGGCGAAATAATTTATCCCGAAAAAGGCGACGGTCTTTTGCTGGCGGGCGTCCTGGAATTTGACGCTCAAGGCAACCTGAAAAACGTTTCGGCCTTCTCTCCTTCGACGAAAGGCAGCCAGAACCTCGAGGACTGGACTCCCGCGACTCTCGTAAACGGCGATCCCGCCTTTGATCTGGACGGAACGCAAGTCAGCCTGAACTTCGGCTTGAGCGCCGAAAACTGGGCCTCCGCCCCCGCTTCGGCGGCGGTAATTGGTCAGAACGCTTCCCTGCTTCCGGGCATGGAAGACGCGACGGTCAGCGCGGAATTTCCGACCACGGCCTTCGCCACGACTACTTTCTCCAATAGCTACAAACAGAACGGCTACGCGGAAGGCTTCTTGAGAAATACGACCATCTCGACCGAAGGCGTCGTTTCCGGCCTCTATTCCAACGGCGAAACCGTCGAACTCTGGGAAATTCCCGTTTGCCGCTTTACCAGCGAAGACGGGTTGCGGCGCGAGGGCAACAATCTCTTCGCGGCCACGGAAGAGTCGGGCATGATGGAAATGGGCAGGGCCGGCAGCGAAAACTACGGCACGATCAACGCCTATAATATTGAAAATTCCAACGTCGATCTGGCTCAGGAAATGGTAAACATGATCATCAATCAACGCGGCTTCCAGTCCAACAGCAAGGTCGTAACCACCGCCGACCTGATGTTGCAAAAAGCCATGGAAATCAAGCGCTAGACTGAAGTTTCTCTCCCTCGACCGGCCGGATTTTCCTCCTGATCCGGCCTTTTCGCTTTTAAAGGCGGCAAACTTCTCCCGCGCCGCCAACCGGATAGCGTCGCGATTTTTTCGCGCGGACAGGTCGCGACCGGACTTTATTTTCCGAACAGTATTTCCTGATAATTGGGCATGGACCAGAGATCGTCGGCCACACGCGTCTCCAGCAGATCGGCGCTTTCGCGTATGGAGGACATGAGCGGCAGGACGCGATCGCAGTAATTCCGGGCCGCTTCGAGCGTTTCGCCCAGTTTCGCCGTTTCCTCCAGTTCGCGCTCGAGCTCCCGAACGCCGGTTTCCATCTCTTTTACGGTTTTGCCGATAAGCGCGAGTTCTTCCGTATCGAAGTCCAGACCAAGGTCTCTGGTCGCGGCGGCCGTCTTCGCCAGTTCTCCGAGGTACCGGACGGCGGCGGGATAAATAATGGTTCTCGCGATCCGGATGACAAGGAATGCTTCCGTGCGAACCGTCTTGCAATACTGTTCCGCGTATATGTCCCTGCGGGCTCGCAATTCGTCGCGGGTAAGGATTCCTGTTTTTTCGTATAATTCGATGACTTCCGGCGAAGTCAGCTCCGGGAGGGCGTCCGGCGTCGAGAGCAGATTGGGCAGTCCCCTCCTTTCCGCCTCCTTGCGCCATATCTCCGAATAGCCGTCGCCGTTGAAGATCACCGCGCTATGCTCGTCCATCACATGGGTAATGAATGACTCGATGGCCGCGTTAAAAGATTTGCCCTCTTTCAGGGCCGCGCTTATCCAGTCGGCGGCGTAGCCCAGGGAATCGGCCATCATCGCGTTGAGGGCGGTTATCGCTCCCGCCGCCGATTGGCCGCTGCCCACCGCCCTGAATTCGAATCTGTTGCCGGTGAACGCTATGGGACTGGTGCGGTTGCGGTCGCCGGGATCCGTCGGCAACGGAGGCAACGTGTCCACACCCACGTTCATGACCCGGCCCCTTTTTTCTTGGGCGTCGCCGCCCCTGCCCGCGCGGAAGGCTTCGAGAGTCTCCGTAAGCTGATCTCCCAGGAAAATGGACATTATCGCCGGAGGCGCCTCGTGGGCGCCAAGCCGATGATCATTGGAAGCGCTGGCCACTGTCGCGCGCAAAAGGCCGCCGTATTTATGGGCCGCGCGAATCATGGCGCAACAGAAGACCAAAAATTTCGCGTTCGCCCCCGGCGTGTCGCCCGGATCAAAGAGACTGCCCAGCTCCGCGTTGCCCAGGGAGTAATTTACATGTTTTCCCGAGCCGTTTACGCCGGAAAAGGGTTTTTCGTGGAGAAGGCATTTCAGGCCGTATCTTTTGGCCGCGCCGCGCAACACGGCCATGATTATATGATTGTGATCCACGGCCAGATTGCTGGGCTCGTACAGGGGCGCGATTTCGTACTGGCTTGGCGCGGCCTCGTTGTGACGGGTGCGGACAGGCACGCCCAGTTTATAGAGCTCGCGCTCCGCCTCCATCATGCATGAGAGCACGCGCTGGGGTATTACGCCAAAATACTGATCGCTGAATTCCTGGCCTTTGGCCGGCTTGGCGCCGAACAGGGATCTGCCGGAAACCTGGATATCGGGACGCGCGAAATTAAAATTATGATCGATCAAAAAATATTCCTGTTCCAGACCCGCGTAAGACTGGACCGGAAGACTTGTTTTAACGTCAAAAAGCGAGAGGAGGCGTTGAGCCTCCCGGTTTACGGCCTGATTGGAGCGCAGAAGCGGCGTTTTTTTATCAAGGGCCACGCCGGTCCAGGAAAGAAACATGGTGGGAATGCAGAGAAAAGTCCCGTTGGGATTTTCCATGATATAGGCCGGACTGGTCACATCCCAGGCCGTATAGCCCCGGGCTTCGAAGGTCGAACGCAAGCCTCCGGAAGGAAAAGACGAGGCATCGGGCTCGCCGCGAATAAGCATGGAGCCGGAAAACTCTGCTATGACGCCGCCGTTGCCGTCCGGCATTAGAAAACTGTCGTGCTTTTCGGCGGTCTGGCCAGTAAGCGGATAAAATATATGCGTAAAGTGCGTGGCTCCCTTTTCTATAGCCCAGTCTTTCATGACCGCCGCTACAGTGTCGGCAATCCCCGGATCCATCCTTTCGCCAAAAGCTATCGTCTTATGCAGGGATTTATAAACATTTCTGGGCAACCTTTCGCGCATTACGCGATCATCGAAGACATTGGCGCCGAAAATGTCCGCTGGTTTCGACTCCGCGAAATTCAAGGGAGCCGCGTCCGGTTTATACGAAGTTATAGCCTGGATCGCGCTTTGTCTGCCTAGGTTAGCCGTCATGCAAATCCCCCCGCGGGACGCGGGCGCGACCCCGCCCGCAAACTTGGCACCCCCGCAAAAGCGGGCGAAATTATATACATAAAGAAACGGCAGGATAATTATATTATTTTA
>CAMWPE010000086.1 GCA_947176055.1 uncultured Desulfovibrio sp. | reverse complement strand
CCCCTTGATAGGCGAAACCTGCATAAAAGTTACCAGGCCATTAAACCGTATTCTGGAAGGTTATGAAAAACAGGTGCTTACAGCCCGGCAACTGGCGAGGTTCAGGGCGAAAACCCGCTCCGCGGCCGGTCTGGACATAGCCGAGCCGGAGCGCGGTGTGAATCGCGCGGCCAAGGTTACGCAAGTAATCGAGGAATTATCGCTTACTTTGATGTTTACCGGCGCGAAATTTCCGGTGGTCGAAGACATTCGGCAAGAACTTTCCAGACAGCTCGACAAGGAAGTTGAATTTGTTTATCCGCCGGGCAAGCCTTTAAGATTTTATATCAGGGAAGAAAAAGGCTTGCGCCCGCTAACGCCGCTAGAGCGGCAATTCATGGACGAGGCGCTGATCAGGATAACTCGCCAGAAGGTGGACGAAAAGATGGCGAATCATCCGGATCGAATAGACAAATCGGCCTGACAAACCATATCGTCGCCCGAGCATTCGCGACGACCGCGCAAAACCCTGCCAGGCTAAAACTTCTTACGGGAGCCGCAATGGAACGCACTAACCCGCAAATTGAAAAATCTTTCCGGCGCGATTTCAATCTTGGCCAAATCCCCGAAGCCCAGGAACCCGATCCTACGGGGGAAGACGCCGAGCGCGACGGCATTCTTTATACGACCGCATTGCGGGTCGCCCATAACGCTCCCGAAGTCCGGGCGGCTAAAGTGGAGTCCATTCGCGCGGCCCTGGCCGCCGGCTCCTATGTCATCGACGCCAAACGAATAGCCGCCGCGCTCATTCGCGAGGATCCGGATCTTTTCAGAATCTGAACTTAAAATTATATTATATTAATAGAACCGCCGCGAGGCGGTTTTTTTGTTTTAGCCGTCGCCACGGCGCCTGGCGGAGGCGATTTTATCGCGCGTTCGCGCCGCAAGCTCCATCGAGCTTAAAAACATCAGATATTTTCTGGCTTCCGCTCGCGCCCTTTTAGATAGCTCGTTTTGCGAAATCGCGGGCGCGGTCGTCGCTATATCGCAGACGCGATAACCCAGATTCTCCAGGGCGTCGGCGAATATGACGTCGTAACCTTCGGGGATATAACCGTCGTAGACGAAATCTTCTCCGCTTCCCGCGCGGGCGACCAGCGCGGCGTATTTTTCGATGGCGCCGTTCTCGCATATTTTACGGATGGCCATATCGAGGCGCGCGGGATTAATTTCGCCGACGATCCGCTTCAATTCCTCGTTCGCGTCGCTTTTGCCGTCGAGCTGGCAAAGGAGTCTGTCGCCGCCGACGATCTTGAGCGTCTTGCCCAGGACTCCGCAAAGCGTCGATTTTCCGGAAGCGGGCGCTCCGGTCATGAGCAAGGCGAATGGACGGCGATGGCTGATGTGAAAGACATGCCGGGGGATGGGATCGCCTGCCTGCGGGACGCTTTTGCCCGCGTGTTTATAAGCGTACGGCGCGAGCATTGCCTCGACTCCGCTCCAATCCGGAAAAAGTCTGGTGTCAATGGATCGTTTCACTTCGCGCCAGCCTGTGGACGAGGGAGCGGCTTCCGGGATGGCCGGATTTTCCACGATCCCGATTTCGAGTACCAAAACTCCTTTTGGCGTTAAGCGCTTCGTAAGTCTTTTCACCAAATCCGGTTGATCCCTGGAGTAATGAAGCGCGGACGCCATCAAGATTACGTCAAATTTTTCTTCGGGGTCGAGTAGCGAATCCAGCTCCTCCCAGTCGCCGATCCGGAAATCGACGCCTGGAAAGCGCTTGCGGGCCCGTTCGATACACTCCGGATCCTTATCAATGCCCACGATTTTGGTCGCGGCGTCGAAGGACGCGTACCCGCAGTAAAAACCTTCGTTGCAGCCTACGTCGAGAAAGGACTTGCCGTTTAATGACGGCAATGACAGACTCGCCAGCTTCCCCGCCGAATCGGCGGATCCGGGTCTGCCAGGAAAAGATTGATAACCGCTCATGCCTCCCCCTTCCTTGAATATGGTAAACTCCTCTAAACTTTTCTTCCGCGCCTATCCCCTCATGCTCGCTCTTTGAGGCGGATCAGTCAATGAATGAACACGAGGCGCGCCGCGCGAATCAAAAACGGTATGCTCACATACAGGCACGCTTTATGCAATTACTGTAAAAAAATTTTATGACAACAAAGGCGCGAACATTGCTTTATTCTGATAACCTATTGAAATCGCAATATTTACGTTAGCTAGTGCCAAAGGAGTATTCGCCATGAATTTGACTGTTCTCAAACGCCTGTTTCTGGTCGTCGCCGCGACCGTCCTGTGTCTCGGCGTAGCCGTTCCCTCGGAAGCGGTGCGCATAAAGGATATAGCCACTTTTTCCGGCGTTCGCGACAACCAGCTGATCGGCTACGGTCTTGTCGTGGGTCTCGCGGGCACCGGCGACAAGAAAGATTCGGCTTTTACCATGAGCTCGATGAAAAACATGCTGGATCGCATGGGCATCGGTCTCAATTCCTCGGCTTTAAAAGTCAAAAACGTGGCGTCGGTCATGGTGACGGCGAAAATGCCCGTCTCCTCCAAGCCCGGCACCCGTCTTGACGTTACAGTGTCTTCGGTAGGCGACGCCACTTCCCTGCTGGGCGGCGTGCTTTTGCAGACGGCGTTGAAAGGCGTCGACGGCAACACCTATGTTCTGGCGCAGGGTTCGCTTACCGTTGGCGGCTATTCCGTAAACGGCGAAGCGGCTGCTGTATCCAAAAACGTCAGCACCGTCGGCCTCATTCCCGGCGGCGGCATTGTTGAGCGGGAAATACCCTTCCAGTTCAATCAGCAGGACTCCCTGACCCTGAACCTGCGCGTGGGCGATTTTACCACGGCCCAGCAGGTCGCAGAAAGACTTAATTCCGTCTTGGGCGGCGGATACGCCCGCGCTGTTGACTCCATGAGCATCAATGTGAACGTGCCGCAACAATACCGTCATAATCTCGTGCCCTTGATGGCCTCGGTGGAAAATCTGGAAGTGACGCCGGACACCGCCGCGAAGGTGGTGGTCGATGAAAAGACCGGCACGGTCGTCCTGGGCAAGGACGTGCGCATAACCCGCGCGGCCGTGGCGCATGGTAATTTGCAGATTACCGTGCAGGAAAGCGAGCAGGTTTCGCAGCCCGGTCCCTTCTCCAATGGCCAGACGGTAGTCACTCCGGAAACCAATATCACGGTCAGGGAAGAAAACAGGCGACTGCACCTTGTGGAGGGCGCCACCCTACAGGAACTTGTCGATGGCCTGAACGCCATTGGCGCGACTCCGCGCGACCTCATCTCGATCTTGCGCAGTTTGCAGGTCTCGGGTTCGTTGCACGCCGATCTGGAGGTAATATAAATGAGCTCTCCATACATAGCCCCGGAAGCGAGTTTTTCCGAACAATCGCGAACCTCCATGCAAAGCCGGCTGGACGGTCTCGGCGGCCTCGCCGGCCAGAATATGACGCCGGAGGCGAAAGCGAAGAAACTGCGCGAGGCGTGCGAAGGATTTGAGTCCATCTTCATCCAGAAGATGTGGCAGGAGATGCGCAATTCCGTGCCCAAAGGCGGTCTTCTGCAGGGACGGGAGGAGAGATTCTGGCAGGATATGTACGATCAGGAGCTCGCCAAATCCATGACCAAGGCGGGTGGCATCGGCCTCGCGGACATGATGTACGAGCAACTTTCCGCCAATCTTGGCGACGCCAGCAAAACAGCGGCGGGACGAGGAACATTTTCCGCCTTCGCGCCGGAGGCGGCGCCCCTGATGGGCTCCTCCCTCCCCGCTGACAAATCGATCCTCGATCCGGAAGAAGAACCGGCGCCGGTCGCCGATATGTCTATTTACGAAGGCGACGCGCCCGCGACGGCGGGGGCGCCAGAAGTGGCGGCGGTCGAAAATCCCGTCGTTCAGACGCCAGTCGTCGCTCCCCAACCCGTAAATCCGGCGCCCGCGACGGCGGAAGCGACTGAAAAGCCCGTAAGAAAGAGTCCCGAGCGTGTAAAGAAGACGG
This sequence comes from uncultured Desulfovibrio sp., assembly GCA_947176055.1. Classification (GTDB taxonomy): domain Bacteria; phylum Desulfobacterota; class Desulfovibrionia; order Desulfovibrionales; family Desulfovibrionaceae; genus Desulfovibrio. Next base: position 5,634 of record CAMWPE010000086.1, on the reverse strand, counting down.
GACACGAGGGCGACAGCGCTCTTAACCTGGCTTATCTAGCCCGCCGCGAAGCCGGCGACAAGCTGGGAAGCCGCGCCGTGCGTCCGGCTTTGCAACCGAAAAAGGCTCCTAAAGTCGAGCCGGCGGCGGAAGCGGCGCAGCCTGTAGCCGCGGCCGCTCCCAATCCCGGCAGCGAAGCCGCTTTGCGCTCCGCCGTGGAGATGGCCAAATCCGGTGGAGTTTCCGACGCGACGACAGCGTCCCGTTCCATGCAGGATCTGGTAACGAGCGTAAAGCTCGAAAACGCCCGGATCGCCGCCCAGAACGCGGCGCCCCAGGCCGCTCCCATTCAGGCCAACGCGCCGGTCGCCGAAACCGAAGCCGTCGCGGCGGCCGAGGGCCCCGTAACCCGCAAGGTTACTGTGAGCACCAATATTCCCCGGAATCAGAAAACCGGCAAGAACAAGAAAACGGGCGACGCCATTCGCATGCTGAATGTGGATAATGTAAGCGCGAACAGCAAAGCCGGTCAGGGTCTAGCGGCATACAAGGCGGCGCAGAGCCAGGGCGCTCCCCAGCCCGCCGTTCAGCCAACGGCCGCCGCTCCTGTTCCTCCACTGACAGTGGCGGACAACAGCGAGCAACCTACGTTCTCAATTCCGCCGCTGACCGGCGCCGACGCGGCTAAATAAAATTAAGGCGCGCTTTTTGCTAGATATATGTAAAATAAAGAATTAAGGCAATTTCTGCCATACCAATACGAGCGAGGCTAAAGGGATGTATCAGATAATACAGGAAAGTCTGTTCCGGCAAGACAAGGCTTTGCATTTATTGCGCGATTTGCTGGAAGAAGAATACGAAATTTTGCTCGGGCGCGATACGGGCGCCGTGGCGTCCCTTGAATTTTCTATCCAGGAATTGATTCGCCAGATCGCGGTGGAAAAATCCCTGGTTATCAGGTCTCTTTCCGGAAAGAGGGTTCTCGAATACGCGGAGACTTTACCGGAAGATCAGGCCTCTGTGTTGCGTCAGCTCTTCCAGTCCGTGGACGCTGGCGAGCAGGGCGTGTCCCGGCAGGCGTCCCGCAACGCGCAGTTGAGCCTCGCGTTGCTGGATCAGAGCACTCATAACTTAAAGGCGCTGACAAGCCAGGTAACTCCGCTGACCGGAGTATATAGCCGCAATGGCGACATTCGGCGCTCGGCGCATCCTCAAGCCGCCTTAATTTCAGGGAGATTATAATCATGCTTAGCGGTTTAATGAATATAGGCCAATCGGCTCTCAACGCGTCCCAGGCGTGGATTTCCGTCACCGGCAACAACCTGGCCAACGCCGACACCGAAGGCTACTCGAGACAATACGTAGATCAGAAAGACGCCGGCGGTCTTACCTACAAGCCTGGCGCGCAACCCCTGGGCGTGAACGCTCAGCAGATTATGCGTTTCTTCGACGCTTTTCTGGAGAGCAGATATGTCCGGCAGTCCACGAATTCCGCCCGCTGGGATCAACAGGACACAATCATGGCTTCTCTCGAAAATATTTTCAACGAAGCCAACCGGACCGGCGTAAGCTCCGCGCTTACCAACTTTTTCAACGCCTGGCAGGATCTGTCCCTGCGTCCGGACGACACCTCCGTTCGCCAGAGTCTGCTGTCCTACGCCGACAACCTGGCGGACATGTTCAAGCAGACGGAAAAGGCCGTCAAGGAAATCCAGGAAGAGATGGACGTGTCCATCAACACGGCCGTCAAACGGGTTAACGAAATCTCCGTAGCCATAGCGGATCTGAACAAGCAGATCGAGCGGCACACGATCGACGGCATGAGCAATCCCAACAGCCTTCTGGACAAGCGGGATCAGCTGGTGCGCGAGCTGGCGACCTATGTCGACGTGGAAACTATCGACAAGGGCAAGGGCAATTTCCGCGTGCAACTTTCCACAGGCCAGCCGCTGGTGGATGGTCACGAGACTTACAGCCTTACCACGATGGCCCCGTTCAAGGAATCCCAGTTGCAGTCTTCTTCCAATTATAAGGGCGAGATCAACTTCCAGGGTTCCGACACGCACGAATACACCATCGAAATTATGCAAGACGGCGACGCGGGCGCTTACGACAGCGTCAACAATCCGCCGAACAACCCGACTTTCCGCGTGTCCCTGGACGGCGGCAAGACCTGGCTTCAGGATACGGACGGCAAGGAACTGCGCTACCAGATCTCTTCGTCCGGCGCCGTCGATGAAAACGGCGATCCCGTCACCGACGAGATCCTTGTCAAGAATTTGCGGATCTCCTTCTCCAGCCTCGATGATTTCCACGCCGGCGACAAGTTTACCATTGTCCCAAAGACCGGTCTTGGCTGGGTCGAGCCTACCCGCGGCACGGAAAACATCACTCCGCAGATCGCCTTTAACGGCGTGGAGAATCCGGATCGCGTAACCGGCGGCAAGCTCGCGGCTTATTTCAATATCCGCGACGACAACTGCGGCCGGTATCTGGACGAGCTGAATGCGACGGTAAACGCCTTGGCCTGGGAAGTGAACAGGGTTCATAGCCAGGGCGCGGGCCTTTCGAAGTTTACCTACGCGCAGGGCCAGGTCAGCGTGAACAACGCCGATCTTCCCCTCGGCTCCTATCAGGCCTTGAATGCCTATTCGGACAGATTGCAGACTGGCAACGTGACTTTGCATTTCTATAATTCCAATGTGGACGACGGCGAGGGATCTTTTCTGTCTTCTTCCCTGCTGTTTTCGCCCAATAACTTCGATCCTTCCAAAAATTCGCTGAAGGACGTGGTGAGCGCGCTGAATGGCCTTACCGTCAACGCGGACGGTAATAATATAAAAGTGTTTCAGGCCAGCGTGCAGGACGGCAAGCTCATCCTGGAGCGGACCGCCGCCGCCGAAGCCGCTGGCATAGAATTCGCATTTGGATCCGATAGTTCCGGATTAATGACGGCTCTTGGACTCAACACATTCTTCACCGGCTCCAGCGCGACGGATCTGGCCGTAAACAGCAAGGTCCACAGCGACACGAATTTCATCGCCGCCGGTCAGGTAAACGGCGACAACGAAATCAACCCCGGCGACAACGCGACGGCGACGGCGCTGGGGAAGCTGGCCGACAAGGACATCGTCATCACCACCCTGTGGAAGACGGTGAAAAACCAGAGCGTCTCCGAGTATTACGCCAATCTGGTGACGACCGTAGGCGCGGATCGCAGACTGTCCAAGACCAACACCGAATACCACGGAGCCCTGACCGCCGATCTGTACGATCGCTCCGCCTCCGTGTCCGGCGTCAATATGGACGAGGAAATGACCAATCTGATTAAATATCAGCATTCGTACACGGCGGCGGCCAAGCTCATTACCACCGCGGATCAGATGCTGGAAACCCTCCTGGGTCTCAAACAATAAATATAAGGGCGACGGGAGTCCGCTCCCGTCGCGAAGGAAATAACAATGGGTATTCGCGTAACACAACACACCATGTACAACAATATGGTCGGACACATGCAGTCCAACCTTGCCGGTTACATGGAAAGCGTGCAACAGGGCGCCAGCCAGAAGAAGATAAATCGCCCCTCCGACGATCCGGCCGGCACTTACCGCGTGCTGACCACCCGCCAGGACATGGTAAACACCGCGCAGTACCAGGAAAACGTGGACACCGCGAAGGGTTGGATGGAACTGGCGGACAACGTGCTCAGCACGCAGTTGCCCGTGGCCATACAGGGCCTTAAAACCCTGGCCGAGCAGGCGTCCACCGGCACATACACCGCCGAGCAACGCAGAATAATGGCCGATCAGGCCCGTCAGTATTTCGGACAGATTCTCAATCTGGCCAACACGGAATTTGAGGGCAAGAGTATCTTCTCCGGTCATAAATACACGCAGAACGCTTTTCAGGAAGGTCTGGCCGTGACGCCTCCCGCCGCGGAAGACTGGCAAGAGGCGGTCAAGAATGGCCAGATTGACGTCGCCGGCGCGTCCGCCACGACTATCATCGTCCAGTTCACAAATACGGCCGAGCAGGATCTGGCGGCTGGCGCGACTTACCGCTGGACCGACGACGGCGGAGCCACCTGGAACGAAGCCCAGGTATTGGCTGGCGAAAACGGCGCGCTCAAGCTGGAACCGGAAGGCAAGGGCGTGACAATGACCATAAAGCCCGACGCTGACGGAAATCTGCCGAAACTCGCCGCTTACGATCCGGAAATCGCCGGTCCCGCGTCCACGAACGGCTCCTTGCTCTATCTCCGGCCTACGGCTGTTTACAAGGGCGACGACAATGATCAGCCATTCGATATCAACGTTATGGGCGCCGGATCTTTGACAGCGGGCGATATTCAGGCCAGCGGCGAAATTGGCCAGAACACGCTGATTCGCTTCGATGACGCCGTTGAGCCGGGCAAGGATTTTTACTGGTCCTATAGCGTGGACGGCGGGACGAGCTGGATTACCGCCAAAGGCACTGCTCCCGCGGCGGGCGAAAAACTGCGTTTGCCCATTCCGGGCGGTTATCTCGACGCCGAAACTCCCGCCGACGGCTCCGGTATACCGAAGGACGCGCAGATCCTGGTGCATCCGGCCCGCGCGGATCTCGGCTACGAGATAATGAAGGACACCTATCTGCCCGTAAACAGCGTGGGCAAGGACGTGTTCGGCGGCTATTACGAAGGCAAGCCGGCGCTGAACGGCGAAAACAACCTCTTTGAAGTTGTCGGCAAATTCATCGGCTACCTGGAAGGAAACAACCAGTCCGGTTGCCAGGAGACCCTCGTGGCTCTGACGACTGCCGAAAAGCAGATCCTGGCCGAAGCCACCCGCATCGGCGGCATGGAAAACAGGATCTCCATGGCCGCGGACGTATTGTCCTTCCAGCAGCTGGATCAACAGGAAAGATTGAGTTATGTCGAGGATATTGATCTGACGGAGCTTTTGACCAAATTGACCCGCCAGCAGCTGACCTATCAGACGGTGTTGCAGTCCTCATCGATGATCATGCAGATGAGCCTGGCCAAATACCTCTAAAAAAACAACTTGGGGCGGAGAGCGCGAGCTTTCCGCCTTTTTTCGCGTTTATCGAGCCCCAATAGCAAATCGCGCTTGAAATTCCCCGCGGCTAAGCGCGGTTCGCCTTGAGGTAATTTCGCGGTCGCCTTTGCGACGCGAAGTCGACATATTGAGCTAAAAATTTCATTTCCGTCTCGCTATAGGAAAAAATTCCGTTATCCGGAGGTTTAAGCCGCGGCGTCGGCTTGCCCAAAAATGGATTATCCGGTAAAAGCGAATAGAGACGAGGCGCTCCGCGTCCGTAAACTTTATGTCAGGACGCCTTTTTTAATTATATAAGCAGGGGCGAACGATAAACCCGCTGGATAAAATATGTTAATTTTGACGCGCCGCCCGGGCGAAAGTCTTTACCTGGGCGATAATATAAAAATAACCGTGCTCGGCATGCAGGGGAAACAGGTCAAACTTGGCCTGGAAGTCCCCAGCGAGACTACGGTTTATCGCGAAGAGGTTTACGAGCGGGTAATCGAAGAAAACCGCCGGGCCCTGGAAACAAAGAACGAAGACTTTATGGTGGCCGCTGACTTATGGCAATCGAAAAAGAAATAGAAATTGAAACGCGGCTCGGACCGCGCAAGAT
>CAMWPE010000085.1 GCA_947176055.1 uncultured Desulfovibrio sp. | reverse complement strand
CATCCTGCCTTGTCGCGTGGGCTCGTCTCTGTGAAAAAGAGACAGGTCCACCATCCGCTCAAAAGAGAGCTTGGCGCGTTTGCGATTGAAGCCCGGGCTGGCGACGGAGTCGCCCGCTTCGACCCGCTGGCGCGGAAGACCGCTTTTATTCATGCGTAATCCTTGACGCTTTCGGCGGCGACCGGAAGCGGCTGAATTTCTTTTCGTAGGGATTCGGCCTCGCGAAGGGCCGTTTTACTGTATTTTATTCCATCGCGACCGTCAAGGCAAGCGCGCCACGCGAAAAGGCGGGCAACTGGACTCGAATTTTTTTTCGGATTAGACTGGCGCCGTCGCGAATCCCACCGAAAACTTGAGTTCCCGCCGGCGCGAAGACCGCGCCTTCCCGCGTTTCGCGAAGCGCGCCCGTCTCAGGACCCGCGTCGGCGTCGCGAACGCCTTGAGCTGGACTCAATACGGAAAAGCATGAAGCAGTATCCGGAACCCGGCGCGCCGGCCGGCGAACTAACTCTGGACGGCGTTCATTACGCCCTCCTGACTCACAAGGGCCAGGAATGGCGAATGGCCTCGCTCAATCCCCTATGGCGCGAAGAATTGGGAGCCTTGCCCCAAAGACCATCCCGGACCGTCCTCGATTCCCTACGCGACAAGGGCGTCTGGCTCTCCCCCATTAAAAAAACCCCGCCTCTGGCTCTGGCCTGCTGCGGTCTGGGAGCGGCCTGGCCCGGAATGGGCCTGGAGCTTTACGCCAATTTCCCCGTCGCGCGCGAAGCCATCGAAGAGCTGGCGTCTTACGCGCAATGGGACGTTCTTTCCTTCCTCGCCGAAACGGATCAGGATAAAATCAATAACCTGCGTTGGCAAATTCCCTATCTCTTCTTGCTGGAGTACGCTCAATGGCGCCAGCTTTCCTCCCTGGGCCTCAGGCCCGCCCTGGTTTGCGGCCATAGCATAGGCGAGCTGGTCGCGCTTTGCGTAGCCGGAGTATACGACGCGCGCTCGGCCTGGTATCTCTTCGATACTCGGGCGGAGCATATCGCGGAACTAGAAGCCCGCTCCGGCCGCGCGACAGGAATGCTCGCCGTCTCCGCCGATCTCGCCGTCCTCGAAGAAATTCTCGCCGCCCATCCCGCCATAAAGGTCGCCAACGCGAACACCCCGGGCCAGTTTGTTCTGGGAGGCCCCCGGTCCGAACTCCTGACGATCAGGAAAAATCTTCGCAAGCGGCGCGTGGTAGCCTTCATGCTCCCCATGGGAATGGCCTTTCATAATCCGGCGATGGCCACGTTGCGGGATCTGTCATATCGCCGCCTCCTCGCCCTTGATATTCGTCCGCCGCAAATTCCCGCGGTCTCCTGCGTGGACGGCGTCCGTTACCCGGCGGACAAGGAGGCTATAGCCGGCTTTATCACCAGACTCGATGAAAATACCGTCGATTGGGTCGGTTGCGTGGACACTGTAAGACGAGAATGGAATATCAGGGACTGGATCGAGCTGGGACCGCAGGAAATCCTCCGGGGCCTGATCGTGGAAAACGCCCCGGACAGCGAGTGCGCGGCCGCGGATCGCAAAGGCCGCGAAGCGGTCTCCATGCGCGAGCTCTGTTGCCGCCTCTTTATCGACGGTCATTTGTCCTGGGAGCATATCCTGCGCGAAAAAATTTCCAGACGCGAAGACGACTCGCCCGCCGCGGAAATTTCCTCACCCTCCCCTCCTCCCGCCCTGACCTTGCTCGATGAAGAAGGCGAAACTATCCTGGCCCTTATCTCCGAAACAAGCGGGCGTCCTCTCACCGCCGGAGATCTCCATCTCGATCTTCGCCGCGATCTGGCCCTGCGCTCCAGCGTCTTTCCCCGCCTTGTCCAGGAGGCGGAAAATCGCCTGGGCAGAACCATATCCCTCGAAAATTTGCCGCAAATCAGCACTGTGGGCGATTTAATCAAATTCCTGTCCGGCAAGACGCCCGCGGAAAACCGGCCCTCCGCGCCTGGTCCGGCGGTCATGGAAAAACATCTTCTGGTCCGGAGACGTCTTGAGAACGGCGGGCTCGCGCCGGCGCCGTTAAATCCCGCCAAAAGCCGCGCGAAACTTTCCCCGGATTCCCTGGTCTGCGTTTTCGCGGAGGATCCGGAAAGCTATCCGGATTTCTGGTCGGCTCTGGGCGCGTCGGGTTGCCGGATCGCCGCGCCATGGCTCCGGACTGATCTTTGCGGGAAATTGAGCGGCGCCCCGATCCTTTCTCTCGACTGCGATCCCGACTCGCCTCCGGACGAAGTTTTTTCGGCTCTGACCAATTTTTCCGCCGAGCGAGGCCTCTTTGACGCCGTCTTCATTCTTCCCCGGAAAAGGCCTTTTAAATCTGAAGACAATGGCGCGTCCGCGGGGAAAATCCCGGAAAACGCGGCCGGAATCGCGCCGGTCGCCGCGAAATTTTTAAAAGACGACGGTCCGCTGATTTCCCTGCGCCCGCTCGCCGTCCGGTCTGACGAAACTCCGTCGGCGGAGGAGTTATCCCGCTTTTTCGGTCCTGGCTCCCCAAAAACCAGGGAAATATTATGGCTTGTTCCGGAGCCGTCGGATCGAGCGATTCGTTATGACGCCGACGATCTATTGCTTCTGGAATATTTTTTTGGTTCGGGCGACCGGATAGTATGGGAAGCTCCGGGCCTGAATCCGGCGCCGCGTTTTTGCCCCGCTTCGCCGGTTTACGCGGATATCTTTCCCGCCATGGATCCCGAAGGCGGGGTGTGGGAAAGGCAGTTTTCCCTGTTTTCATCCCCGGATCTGGCCGGTCATGGCGGCGGCTTTAGTCCATTCGTCGATGCGTCTTTCGCGAGCCGCCCCTGGATCCCGCCGGGAATGGCCGTCTCCGAGCTGCTGTTGGCCGCGAGCAATGCCAATCCCTGGCTTGTTCCCTTCGCTCTGTCGGATGTAAGGATCCGGACTTTGCCGGCCTTGCCGCCCGGCGTGACAAGAATTTGTCGCTTCAAATGCGAAAATCGTTTCTGGTTGCGGCAGGACGGCCCGCTCGCCTTGCTCTGCGACGTTGTCTCGTCGGTTGAAAAAATCTCGAAAAACGGGCGCGCTTCGGGCGAGTATGAAAGAACCGCGGAAGGCCTGGCTCTTCTCGCGACGGCTTCGCTACAGCCCCGGCCGCTCTGGAATCCGGAGGATTTTGGGAGCGGCGCCGACGGTCAAACCATTGATCTCGCGCCGCTATACGATTTGTTAAAATTGTCGCCGGTTAACCGCCTTTTATTGTCCCTGAAAGCCATCGGCGGGGAGCGCGGCCGTTACGCCGCGAAGCTCGTTCCGACGGATCGCGTTGCGGGAACGCCGGATTGGCGTTATAAAAAAACCGGACTACTCATCGACGCAGCGATTCAGGCGGCCCTGGCCGCCCTGCTCGAAAGCTGCTGGCCGCTCGAAAAGGGGCGACCGCGCCTCGCGATCGGCTTCGTAAGACTCGATTTCGCGGAATTGGAGCCGGGCGGGGAATCGCGCCTGACGCTGGCGTCTTCCTGGCGCGAGGAGTCCCTCGCGAGATTTGACGCGCAAATACTGGATGCCCGCGACAGGCTGGTATTAACAATTAATCATCTTGAATTTGACGCGAATAGCCGCTCCGGCGGAGACGGGTTCGCGGTTCCGGCCGACGCCGGAACAGGGGAGAGTAATGACCCTTAAATCGACGCGCGCGAATTTGCGCGCTCCCGCCCTGGCGATTCTGCTGGCGGTCATCCTTATTTGCGGTTGCAGCTCGAAAAAAGCGGGTTTAAAATCCCCCGAATTGCCCGCCAGGCACTGGCTCGAAGAAGCTCCGGGCGTGCCCGTGGAAAACAAGGCGAAACTGGACGCGGCCCTGCCCAATCTTTACGATCCGCATAAATCCTTCGATTTTGAAGAATGCGTGTTTCTGACGATCCAGCAATCCCCCATGCTGGTGAACAGCGCGGTTGAAATAGAGATCAAGAAAGTGGCCTTGACGGACGCCGTATGGAAATACCTGCCCGAGCCGCGCATGACGCTGACTGTCTCCAACAATCTCACGCGGCTCAACATGGACGAGCGCGACACGCCCGGCGACTACGGTAGAACGAAGTTGCGGGCCGGCTTCGAGGCCTCCTTCCCCAATCCGGTCGCGACTTATTTCGAGCATAATGTGCAGAAAATAATGCTCAATCTCGCCATAGCCACACACCGGAAGGCGGTGGGCGAAGCCATTTACGATATCGCGAAGGCCTATCTCAAATTGCAGGCGCAACGCGATATCCTCGCCGCCCAAAAAGAGCTTCTCCCGGCGGGCAAACAGTTGATCGACTATTGGCGACAGGTGGAAAGCGTGGCCGGCAGGCAGGGCGTCGCCCTCAATCTGGCGCGCCAGGCGCAGAGGGAGCGGGAGCTGGTGGTCGAAAAGACAAATATGCAGGAAGTAATGGATCGCACCAATCTGAAGATCCTCGCCGGCGTGGATCCCAGACAGCGCTTCGATATCGATACTTCCAACGCCGACGCCATCCTGGCCGGTTTCGACGGCCCAAAACTGCGCTGGGAGGATCGCTGGCAGACAACCGAAGACGATCTCCTCTTGAGGGCGCAGGTAAAACTCGCCGATTATAATATCATGGTCGCCTGGGCCCAATATGTGCCGGATATGCGCCTGCAAATCAATAATTCGCCGCCGGCGGGCCAATACCAGCCGCCGCACGGGCAGGAAGACACTTTTTTGCATTTTGTGTTCGATTTCCCGTTGCTGGACTGGGGCAGACGCTACCGGGGAGTGCAGACGGCCAGAATGCAGAAAGCGCAGGCTTTTCATGAAATGTCGCGAATGCGGACCGCCTATTCCAACAAATGGTTAAGCGCCGAGCAGGCGGTCGCCCTCGCCAATACGGAATTGCAATTGCAAAAAACGCATTTTGAAACGGCGAAAATGCAATACGAGGAAGCGAGAATTTCCTACAATGAGGGAATGATCGAGTTGCCGGAGCTGGAGGGGGCGCGCGACAATATGCTCACGGCGCGAATCGCCCTGATTCAGGCGGAGCTGGAATACAAACTGGCCAGGCTCGCCTGGATGTATGTGGCCAACGTGTTGCAGGAACGCTTTTTGGGACCTCCAGCCAAGGAGTTTATGTAAGATGCGCGCGAAAGGACTATCCCTGGCCGTCGGCCTGCTTCTGTTTTTATATTCCGGCTCCCTCGCCCGGGCGGACGATATAAGCTCCATTCTGACCGGCAAGGTAATTCCGACCGTCACCCGTCCCGTGCCAATGCCTTTCAACGCTATTGTGGAGGAAGTGCTTGTCAAGCCAGGGACGCCTGTCGATGTCAATTCTCCCCTTATTCGTTTCCGGCTGCAGGAAGAGGCCATGAGGCAGATTCAGCGGGAGGTGAACACAGGCGCCGCTTCGGAGGAATTAAAAGCGCAAATTCTCTCCCTGCAAAGCCAGCTCGCGACCACAAACGCGGAGCGCAACAAGACGCGGCAACTCGTGGCCACCGGTCTGGGCTCGCGCCAGGCGCTGAACAGGCTGGACGAAACCGTAAAATCCATGAACAACCGCATCGATTTGATGCGGACTACGCTTAAAAAAAACGAAAACAATTTTCAGGCCCGTCTGCGCGAGCTGGAAGAATATTTTGGCTCCCCAATAAAAGAAGGCGAAACCTTGCCGCAAATTCTGACACTCTCTTCGCCCATAAAAGGTTATGTATTGTCCCTCGCTCCTGCCCTTAATCCGGGCCAGCTTATCGGCGCGGGGACTTCGCCGGTCCAGGTGGGACAACTCAACCCCGCGCTCGTCCAGATTCCGGTCTACGAGGCGGAGATCAACAATATTGAAGTGGGCGATCCCGTGACAGTGGAAATCCCGGCTCTGAAAAACAGGAAATTTAAAGGGATCGTCAGCGAAATTTCCTGGATATCCAATGATCTGGACGTGGCCAACCCCTCGTATTACACGGTGGAAGTAACAGTGCCAAATCCCGATCTGGCGCTTAAACCAGGTTTTAAAGCTGTCGTAAGTTTTTAAGCCCGCGTCTTGAAGCGCCTAAAAAGCATCCCCAGGCGCCTCGGCTTTATCCTGGGCGCGCAATGGACCAGGGATCTGTCCTGGACCCTGTTCATAATTCTTCTGTCGCGACGAAGTCCGGATATACTGGGCGAAATAGTCCTGGCCCTGACTTTTGGTTATCTGGTCAAAACCGCGACCGATATTGGTCTGAATGATTTTCTCCTCTCCACTTTCGCCAGACGCGAAGGCCATCCCCGCGCGCTCCTGAGCGAGGTGTCCTGGCTGAAACTTTGCGCCCTGGCTATCGCGTTGCTGGTAGCCTGGGCCGTGTGCGAATGGCAAAATTATGGCCAGGAACTTAAAATTATCGTTTTTTGCGTGGCCGGCGGTCTGGGCCTCGACGCGCTTTCCGATTCTTTTTTCGCCCTATGCCAAGCCCGCGGCAGGCAGGATGTCGAAATGCGCGTCCGGATTCCCTCCGCGCTCCTGGGCATTGGCTACGGGGTCGTCGCGGTTCTGGCCGGTTGGTCTCCCATCGCCATAGCCCTTTATAAACCTATCGAATCGGTTTTCTGCGCGGCTTTCGTCGTTTACGCGCTGGGCGACAATCCCTTTGGCCGCGTCAATCCGGAGGCTTTGCGCGATCTATGGCAAAATCTTAAAAAGGGGGCCGTGTTCACAGGCATGGCGGTTTGCGCCATGTTTTATAACAAAATAAATGTGATCTTCCTTAAAAAATACGGAGGAAACGTCGACGTCGGCGGCTATGGCGTCGCCTGGGAAACTATCGAAGGTCTATCCGTTCTCGTGTCCAGCGCCCTGCTTGGCAAGGTCATCTTCCCCCTGCTCGCTCGCCTGTGGCGGGAGAATAAAGAAGCTTTCCGCAAACTTGCGGGGCAAACCGCCCGCTCGCTCTGGGCGGCGGCCCTCCCCATGATTTTTCTGATCTGGGTCGAGAGCGACCGGTTCCTTACCCTAATCTACGGTCCCGATTACGCCTACGCCGTAAAAGCCCAGCAATGGCTTACTCCGTGCCTGGCCACCGCCTTCCTGCATAATCTCGCCGCTTACGCCATGATCGGCATGCGCGAACAGAATCTGCTTTTCGGCTTTTATTTAAGCGGGCTGGTCGTAAATCTGGTTTGTTGTTTTACCCTGATTCCGGTCGATCCGCTGGGAGGAGCCGCGCTGACCCTCACTCTGACCAAAGTCTGGGTGGCCATTCTCACCGTCGGCTATTTCCAGAGCCGCGCGAAACCCATGACGGCGGCGCAATGGCTTATTCTCGCTGGAACCGGCTTTTTGGCGGTATTTTTATGGCGGGCTACGGTTCCCTATATTCCTCGCGAGCTGGCGGAATTTCTTGGACTCCTTCCTCTCCTCGCTCTTTTCTGGAGCTGGCGACCGCCTTCGCTCTTCGAGAAAAAAAAGCCGGACGACCCGGAAAAATCCAGCGCGGCCGGCGCTTGAACCCCCTCGATTCGCGGGATGTCCGATTCAGGGACGCGCGTCTTCCTTTCCCCTGATCAAATCCAGAGCCTTAAGCCACGCGACGGCGAGGTTTTCGGCTCGCTCGGGGTTGGGCGGCTGGCATTCGCGGGCGCGATTACTCCAGCAGAAATAAGGCGTATGACCGGAAGGAGGCGGCAACGTCCTGTAGCATTCCTCCAGGATCGGCGCGTGGTCGCCGTAAAAGCAGAGGGAAAGATACGGTCCCAAACCGAAGGCGTCGCGCAATAATCCCAGCGTATTGTCGCAGGAGCGGACGTGATTCAAATATATTCCCAGCTCTTCGCATCCCCGCGGCGGTTGCCGGTCATAGAACAGGGCGTGAGAGGGAAGCGGCCGCTCCAGACCCAGAGGGCCGTGATTTTCCATGGTGATGGCGAACACAAAAGTAGGGCGCGTCGCCTTTTCGATAAGTTCGATAATTTTTTCGCCCAACGTCCTGTCGCCGATATAGGGGCCGTCGTCCGGGCTTCGCGAAAATTTCTTTATATCGAGGAAAGCGTCGAAGCCAAGTCGCGGAAATATCTTGTCCCTGCCGTAAAATTGGCCGTAATAGGGATGGACGCAGATCGTCTGATATCCGGCCCGCCGCAGGACTCTCGGCAAACTGGCGGGATTCCAGCCCCGGGCCATGGACTGATAGGGATTGAATTGGCGAGCGCCAAGCGCGGCGGGCGGAATGCCCGTCAGGAAGCAACATTCTGTCCTCACCGTGTTCGCTCCCCACGCGGGCGCGATTAAATCGCCCCAGAGCAGAGCGTTTCTGTCAAATTCGTCCAGATTCCGGTAAAGCTCTTTCTTTACGCCTCCAAAAAAAAGCCTCGCGTCAAAAAAAGACTCGCTCTGAATCGCTATGAGATGCGGCGTTTCGCGACAGGGCTTAATCCGGACGCGGGCGAATGGACTTTCCGGCAAGGAGCTTTTTTTCTCTTCCCTTCCGTACAGCCATAAAAAGGGGATAAAGCCATATTTGATCGCGTCCGGCCCGGGCTTAAGGGAAATTTGCCCCGCCGCGCGATGGCCAAACCATAGACAAAGGAGCGACGCGAGCGCAATGAGCAAACCGCCTCCCGCCTGCCCGTCAAGGCGCCAGCGATTCGGCGGAGGATCTTCCAGCCACAGGACCCCAAAACCCAGAAAGCACCCCGCCGCGGCCAGGAGAAAACTTTTTACCCCCAGGAAAGGCAAGAACAAGCGCGGAAATTTCAGCGTGTCCAGAAAATAGTCGTAATCCTGATAAAGGAATGGCTCGCGCAGGCTCCTGTATTTCGCGTTGTCCACCAGAACAAGAATCGCCTCCATCGCGAGCGCGAAAAGAGCGGCGCACATAGGCCTGCCCGTCGCGAAAAGGAGAATTGAGTAGGCGAAGCCCCAAATTCCGGCGAACAACAGGGTCGCGGCCGCGGGACGCCGGAGATTTCGCCGCGGGAGCGCGCCCAGCTCGATGAGCCAGAATAAAACGCAACCAGCCGCGCAACAAACGACGGGCAAAAGAAACTGGCTATTTGCCATAACCCAGGAGTCTGGCTATGGGCATGGCGATAAAAAGCGGCAGGCAGGACAAGGCCCAGATACCCAGGTTAAGAGGAAATGGAAAAGAGATCCGTCCCTGATCCCGTTCGAGTCCCGCGCGGATATATTTAGCCGCTTTTTCCGGTTCCCAGAGAAAAGGCTTTGGTCCGGGCATGGCGTCGCACATGGGCGAGCGCACATATCCCGGAAAAACGACGCTGACCAGGATGCCTTCCGGCGCGAGCCAGCCGCGCAGGGACGCTCCCCAATTCTTAAGGGCTCCTTTGGTCGCGCAATAAGCGGGCGTATGCGCAAGCCCGTAATACGCGGCTAGCGAACTGACGATGGCTATCTGGCCGCGATGGCGGGCGCGAAAGGCTGGAATGAGGGCGCCGGTCAGAGCCATGACAGAGAGCAGATTGATCTTTACGCAATCCTCGGTCTCCTCCCATGGCTCTCCATCCGGAGTTTTGTCGATATTTGTATTCATGCCCGCGTTCGCGACGAGCAGATCCGGAGGATCGAGGCTCAATTCTTCTCCCCAGGAGCGGACGGCGCCGGTATCGCGGAGATCGGGCTCGCGTAGTTCCGTGTTGGCGCCTTTTTTTTCGCAAGCGGCCGCTGTTT
>CAMWPE010000084.1 GCA_947176055.1 uncultured Desulfovibrio sp. | reverse complement strand
CTCCGATTATGATGTCCGCTTTATTTACGCGAGAAAACCGATCAGTTATCTGACCGCGACGCCGGAGCGGGAGAGAGCGACAATGGAGCGCGCTTGCGCGCTCCCCGGAGTAGGCGAAATTGATCTCGCGGGCTGGGATCTGCGCAAGGCCTTGCGAATCTTTCAGGCGGGCAATCCGCAAGTAGCGGAGTGGCTTTTCTCCCCCGTCGTTTATATCGAAAACTGCGAGTTGGCGTCGGTATTGCGCGCCATCGCTCCCGAAGCTATCTCAAAAGGCGCTCTATGGCGTCATTACAAAGGTCTCTTGGAATCGGCCTGGAAAAAAATTGGCTCCGGTTGCCAATCGGACAAAGCCTTGCTTTACGTTATCAGGCCGCTCCTTGTCCTCCTATGGCTCGAGACGTCGTCTCAGCTTCCGCCTGTCGAGCTTGACAAGATCGCCGCCAAAGTAGTCGCCGACGCGGATATATTGGCAAAAATCCGTCAGATAGTCGAAAAAAAGAAATTCGCCCTGGAGAGGGAGAATCGTCCCGCGGACGCGAGCCTTATGGAATGGTTAACCGCGGAATTCGAAAGGCTCTCCGGACCCCGCGATCTGGATTATTCCAGGCAAAAGATAGATATCGACCCCATATTCAGAAAAACGCTGACCGGAATTTACAATAGGGAGATATAATAACGGCGAAGAGAGCAAAGATAAGCGCGCAAGTCTGATTCGCGCCTTAACCGTCCTCGTTATCCGCGGCCGTCACAAAGGCGCGGACAACCGGGAAGTCCAGATCTTCGCGGCTTATATCGACATATACGGGTCGGCGACCGTTGATCGCCAGCCACTCTTCCAGCATGGCCAGATTCGCTTCCGCCGAACCGAGATCGTAATTGGGCAGATCTTCCAGATAACGAACAGGCGTCCCGGGACGGGGCGGTATCGTAGGCTCGCTTCGCGTCTGGGGATTTGACCAGGAATAAGGCCAGGGCGTTTCCGTAAGCGCGGCCAAAGCCGCCGAGGCTCCATTTAAGTTAGCGGCAGAAGCGCTCGCGCACTTGCCGTTACGTCCCCGCGTCTCGCACCGATAAATTGGCAAACCGCCCGCCTCGCCAATATCCCGCATCAAAATATTTATCCCGCGAAACCGGTAATCACTCAATAACTCCCGGATCCTGAGGTCGCGGCTTTCAAGGATGAACTCTCGCGCCCTCGAAGCTGGCGCGAGAGCGTCGCTTTCCCTCTCCAGGACTTCGGTCAAAGCGGCCAATCGGGCGTCCGCCAGAGTCGCGCCGGTAGCCAGGCCTGTGGACCCCGCTCCGTCAAAAATCGTCTCCTCGTCCAGATTGCAAAAAAGGAAGACCGCCTGCGCCGGAATCATGATTTGATCCCCAGCGGGGGTTTCCCCGGGAAGCCAATAAAAAGGATAGAGGTCGATATCGCATCCTGTCGGCGGATGCCAGTATGCGCGACCCGCGGCTCGCAATTCGGCCGGCGCGGCGCGCGTCAGAACTCCGTTATTTTTTCGGTTTCTTACGATCGCTCCGGCCGCGGTTGTCTCTATGGAAGGATAGGAACAGACGCGCTCGACCGTTTCCATAAGACACGCGGTTCTGGCCGCGGCCAAAGACAGACCTCTGCCATAGGCGATAGCCTCGCCGGCCAGGGTATGCGAATTGCGTCCGGTGTCCGCGCGGCAGTCGATCCGCCATTTCCGCAATAGCGCTATGGGCGAGAGGGACGCCTCGTGGCGCATTTCCCCGCCAACCAGAATTCCGGCGCGAGTCAATACTTCGAGCGCTTTAGCGGCCGTCGAGCGAGGATCAACGGACGACGAGGCAAAGCGCGTTTTTCGGGCGGCTATACCCGCGAGAGTTTTCTCTGGCGAACTATTGTTTCCGGGACTTGTCGCGTCATATTTTTCATCGCTTCTTTGGCTCCCCACCCTTCCCGGATATGAGGCTCCGGTTTGGAGGTTTTGCTTCCGGAGGAAGTCGACGGCTTTCTGAAGAGCGACAAGGCCGCGTTGGGCCGCCGTCGATAATTCCTCCGCCCCCGGACACAGGATTCTTCCGACGGAGTCGCGCGGCGCTTCCCGCAAAAGCCAATCGCGAAGAAAGCTGTCCAGAGGTCGTTCGCCGTATATTTCCAATAGCTCGCGAAATTCCGCTTTTTCCGAGGGCGCGCAAAAAAAGTACCCCGCGGCTGATTCCGAATGATCCCATGTATAAATATATGATAAAGTTTTGGGCATCGCTTAAAATAAAAACGGGCCTAGCGGCCCGATAAAAACCGGTTAGCGCTTCGAGTACTGATAGCGGGCGCGGGCCGCTCTCAAACCGTACTTCTTTCGTTCTTTCTTTCTCGCGTCGCGGGTCAAAAAGCCCGCCTTTTTGAGTACTCCCCGAAGCTCGGGATCGACCAGCAACAGGGCGCGGGAGATACCGTGGCGCGCCGCTTCCGCCTGACCGGTTACGCCGCCGCCGGCCACGTTTATGCGGGCGTCGAGCTTGTCCGCCAGCCGCGATAGCGCGAGGGGTTGCTTAACGATCATCTGGAGGGTTTTGCGCGGGAAATACTCCTCGCAGGGTCTCCCATTTATGGTAACGAGTCCCGATCCGGCGTAAATGCGGGCGCGCGCGGTGGCTGTTTTCCGGCGACCCGTGCCGTATTCGAATTTTTCGCTCATGCTTCCGGCTCCTTGCGGGATATGGCGGAGGATCGCTTCCGCGAACTTTTCTCCGCGCTAAATTTAATTATAAGGGAATTTCAATGGCTGCGGTTTCTGCGCCGTATGCGGATGAGTGGGACCGACGTAAACTTTAAGTTTTTTAAGCATGGCGCGGCCCAGACGGTTCTTGGGCAACATCCCTTTCACGGCGTGGGTGATGACTCTTCTGGGATGCTTGGCCAACATCTGCGCGAGGCTGGCTTCCTTCAGTCCGCCAACCCAGCCCGAATGCCTGTAATATTCTTTCTCCAGCATTTTTTTGCCGGTTACTTTAATTTTTTCGCAATTCACGACGACAATAAAATCGCCGTTGTCCATGTGGGGAGAGAATTCGGGTTTATGCTTGCCGCGAAGATAATTGGCGATCTGGCTGGCGAAACGCCCGAGGATCTCGCCCTCGGCATCGACCACATACCATTTGTGATTCACTTCGCCGGCGGTCAGGGAAAAAGTCTTCATCAATCGCTCCGGCTCGCGCTAAAAACGGCGCGAATATTATTTTTTTTGACCATCCGGACAGCGTAGTTCCAACGGGGAAAGAAGAACGCGCCCAGGCTGGGAATAAATGGGGTATATAGCCTGTCCCAAAAATAGTGTCAAGCGCGACGCGCCGGATTTAAGGTCGCGGGATTCATGCCGACGCGATAATTTTAGCGCTCTCCTTCCTTGCGGTCATTATTATCGGCGCGTTCTTGACACGCTGTCAGGATCGAATATACTCCTACAAATCATTTTTTACACCGCGACAGGAGATCTGTATGCGCAACTTACTTGTTTTGGCCCTTTTCCTGGTTTTGACCGCCGGCTGCGTAGCCCAGAAGGGCTCGACCATGACGGATCCCAACGCTCCCAGCAACAAATACGTTTACAAACTTAAAAACGTGTTTCCTGTGGCCGGTCGGCAGGGCGTGACATGCGACGGCAAGTATATCTATGTCTCCGGCTCGAAGGCCCTTTACAAATACGATATGGAAGGCAAACTGGTCGCCCAGAACGACGAGCCGTTTGAAGGCTATCCGAAAAAGGTCAATCATATCGGCGATATCGACGTGTATAACGGCGAACTGTATATCAGCGCCGAAAACTTCATGGACGGCGTAGGTAAGGATATCCAGATCGCCGTTCACGACGCCGACACTCTTAAATTAAAGAGAAGCTTCCAGTTCGAGCCAAAATCCGGCCAGGAGGAAGTTGCCGGCATCACCGTTGATCCTCGCAACAAGACCGTGTGGATGTGTTCCTGGGTCGGCGGCGAAAGCGGCGCCTATCTATACGAATACGACCTTAACGGCAAGTATCTCCGCAAGGTGCATTTACAGCCCGTGCCGCAGTACGTTCAAGGCGTATTCTGGGTCGACGGCGACCTCTTTGTAACCGCCGACGACGGAATAGCCGACGACAATGATCCCGATCATATCTACCGCGTCAAAATCTCCAATACCTCCAATTCCGCTCCCGTCGTCCTGGAAAAGACAATGGACGAAGCCATTAAACACGGTGAAATCGAGGGTCTTGGCATCGATCCCACGAATGGCGATCTGCTCGTCCTCATGAATCGCGGCGCCCGCATCGTGCTCGGCATGCCCAAAGGCTACTATCCGGGTTACGACAAGGAAATCAGCGAAGTTTACAGGTACAGCATGACGCCAGTTCAAGCGGCCAAATAGCGGTTGCTCCGCGTATAAAAACGCGCTGGCGCGAAAAAGACAATTCCGGCCGGATGGGAAGCTCGTTCCTGTCCGGTCTTATTTTTACTCTCCTCGCGCCGGCTCAAAATTGCATGTTCCAGATATCATATAATTAATTATACCAGAGCCGGCGCGATAATCTCCGCGCGCTCTCCCAGCCAGGGATTAAAATATCCGTACCGAAGCCACGGGCAACTCTCCCGCAAGGCGCGCGCGAACGAGTTAAATCCCATGGCTGGACTAGTCGGAGCCAGATCGGCCATATAATTTTGATACCAGCCAGGATCGATATTTAAATTGCGCCACTGGATCATGGATACTCCGCCCTCCGCGCAAAGATTCGCCAGGGAGCGAAGTTCCGGCTCCGTGTCCGTTATTCCCGGGAAATAGAGCAGATTCAATGAGACGAAGACCCCTTTCTTCCTGGCCGCGGCGATGGAGCGACGAACGTCGTCAAAAGAGTAATTGACCGGCCTGTAATAGGCTTCGTACTGCTCCGGAATCGAGCTGTTGAGGCTTACCCGCAGGGAGGTCAGACCGGCGTCGCACAATTCGGCCACCGCTTCGGTGTTGGAAGCGTTGGTGTTGCAATTGATCGTTCCTTTTCCTCCGTAGGAGCGATAAAGTTCGATGCTTTCGCGCAACAGACCCGCGTTGGCCAAAGGATCGCCTTCGCATCCCTGCCCGAAAGAGAATACGGGTCTGACCTTTTCCCGCGACGCGTGGACGCGCATAACCTCCGTTACCTCTTCGGCCGTCGGAACAAAAGCCAGACGGCATTGCGGAGTTACCTTAGCCGCGCCTTGCTCCTGAATTTGGGATATACAACCCACGCACCGCGCGTCGCAAGCCCTGGAAGTGGGCAGTGGCGCCTCGTAACGGCCCAGCGCAAAATTCCTGGCCGCCGGACATGCGTATTCGCGGACGCAATTGAGAATTATATGGTTTATCAGACGATTGTCCGGATATTCTTTCAATAGCCGACGGGCCTCCCTTTCAATTTTGCCTCTGGGGACGCCGGAGAATATCTGCCTGCGATCCTCGTCCACGCGCGAGGCGCAAATCCAGATTTTCCCGCGGCTGTAGCCGGCGGAGCCGTAGGCGAAAAGGGGCAAGACGGGCGCGTCCTCATCTTTAGCGTACGCCGGCGTCGCGGAAAGGGTGTAACCAGGAGCCGCGAAAGCGGCCACAGCAAGCCCGTCGGCGATTTCCATTTTTGCGTTGGAGGGATTCAAACCTATAGCGCGTCTTCCGGGCAGGAAAAACAATTCGCTTTCGTCCGGCAAAGGAACGAGTTCGTTCCAGTCAGGAGAAAATAGCCGGCCTCCCCGATCCGCCGCGAGCTTCAGGCGGGGATGAGTCGTTATATTGCCCATATTATCCGCTATCAGCAACCTGGGGGCCGGTTTCATGAACACTCCTTGAACTGGTCCGCTCTTATGGATATAAGTCTTTAGGACAATCGTCATCCAGCGGAGTCGGATATGTTTGAATTGATGGCGTTTATGATTCTTTTTTTCGTAGGCATGGCCGCGGCGATCTGGTGTTTGATCATAAAGATCGAAAACGTCGCCAGGCAAGCTTCGGAGGAACGCGCGCAGTTAAGGGTATTGTTGAGAGCCATGGAGTCGCGTCTTGAACCTCCGCGGCCCGGAGGAGAAGCGATCCCGGATCCCGACGATCGCGGCGAGAATGTCGCCCGTCCGGAATTTGATCCTCTCTTGCGTTTGAGCTTCGAGACTCAACCCGCGCCGGAACGGGATTTGGCGCGACGCGAACTCGAGCTAAATCTGGATCTTTATCCAAAAAATTAATGTATCGGCGCCCCCGGGAACGCTGTTTTTGGCCTCAATCCGGTCGACGAGCCGTTAATTCAGGAATTGAAGGTGTGAAAATTGCGCGAGATCCATTGCGCTACCTGCGCGATGCCGTCCCGGGGATCGGCCCGGAACCACGCCCCCGTCGTGTCCGCCTTGCGCCAGCTTGTGAAATGGCAACCCACGGATACCGCGCCTTCGACGTCGGGTCTGGGCAATTTCCTGACAATATTTCCCAGAATATATAATATAGCCGGTTTTTTCAGCGAGCCAAAATTTCCGCGCAATAGCACCTTGTCGTCGATAAACATCGCCGGATAGAGGGGATTGTTTTCTTCCATATCCAGCCGCATGCCATTAGCCGAAATTTCGCCGACTTCGCAACCCCGTTGCGACAATCCTTGCCAGTTTTGCTTTGGCGGCTCCGTCGCGTCGCCGCCGGAAAGATAGCTATGCCAGACGGCGAGGGAACTCCTTATAGTTTCGTCCAGGGTCGCTCGCCGGCTAAATCTGCGTTGTTGCTTGGCCAGTTCATGGGGCAATGGGAAAACCATGAACATCGCGTTGGGCGGAGCGTTATACAGTCTCGCGAGTCTGGTTTTAAAATAAAAATGATAAGCGTCGACATCCCGGACGCTGAAGTAACAGTTGACGTCCGATCCCCAGATTACCGGCTCCCGGTCCATTTCTTCAAGACTGGCGCGGGCTATGAAATGCCCGTTTTTAACGCCTACGCACAACGCTTGCAATTGCGAATAAGGACAGAGATCGAGCTGGAACACCAATTCCATTTCCGCGTATTGCTCGACAGCCAGATTAAAAAGATAATTGATTTTCTCCGGATTATATTCGTGCATTATACATGTCCGCGAATTTTTAGCCGTCCTCCGGCGGCGCGTCCAAATTGTTAAAACGCTTTTGTATCGAGAAATGTTAATAACGCCGCGAGATCGCTCCCAAAGGAAGTTTTCTCTCCGTCTCGCGATAATTGCGGCAACGATACGCTACAAAAAAACCGCCGGATCGTCGCGCGGGATTCGAACCGGATTTAGAACAAGCCGGTAACTTCGCCCGTTTCAGTATTGACATCGATATTCCTGAAAGCCGGTCTGGAACCGGTGCCGGGCATCAGGCTAATATCGCCGGCCACAGGACATACCAGCCCCGCGCCGCCGTAGAGGAGCGCGTCGCGAACGCGCAATCTCCAACCTTTTGGCGCGCCCTTCGCGGCGGGATTGTCCGAAAGCGAATACTGCGTCTTGACCATGCACACGCCCAGATGGTTCGCGTCGGCCCTTTCCTGGAAGCGCCGCATTTTTTGCGAGGCGAGAGGCTCGAAATCGACGCCGTCGGCTCCGTAAACTTCCCGCGCTATAGTTTCCGTTCTTTCGATCAGCGAGGCTTCGGGATTGTACAGGAAAGAAAATTTGCTTTCGCCGCTTTCGCAGGCTTCGATCACCGCGTCGGCCAGCTCTCGCGCTCCTTCGCCGCCTTTTTCCCAATGCTCGCTAACCGCCGCCCTCGCGCCCGCCGCTTCGCACGCCTTTCTGATAGCTTCTATTTCCGACGGAGCGTCCGTATAAAATTTATTTATGCACACAACGCCGGGGATTCCCGCCTTTTTGACCAGACCGATATGATGCAAAAGGTTGGGCAAGCCCGCTTCCACAAGGCCGGGATCCTCGCGCTTATACTCTTCCGGCAACGGTTTTCCGGGAACCGGAGCGGAAGCGCCGCCGTGATGTTTCAGGGCGCGGACTGTTGCCACGACGACCGCCGCGTCCGGAACCAGCCCGCTGATCCTGCACTTGAGGTTCCAGAATTTTTCGAAACCCATATCGGCCGCGAAGCCGGATTCGGTAATGTGGTAATCGGCGAGTTTTAACCCGACCATATCCGCGATGACGGAACTCTGGCCAAGCGCGATATTGCCAAAAGGCCCGGTGTGAACGAGCACAGGCTGACCTTCCAGCGTCTGGATAAGATTGGGCTTGATAGCGTCGACGACCCAGGCCGTCATCGCTCCGGCTACTTCCAGATCTTCCGTTGTTACCGGCTCGCCCTTTTTATCCATGGCAACAACAATTTTTCCCATCCGGGAGCGCAGATCTTTCAGATCCTTGCAGAGAGAAAGAATGGACATGACCTCGCTGGCTACTGTTATATACGTATGCGAGCGCATCATGAAGCCGTCGTTTTTCCGGTCGTCTTCCTCAATGCCAATAATCACATTTCGCAGGGCCTGCGCGCAAAAATCCAGGACCCAGCCCATACCCACGCGCGTGGGATCGATATTGAGGCGGCGCATTCCGGACAGGGCGAGCAACTTCTCGTCGTCGTAATTTCGCTCATGTTGCATTCGCGCGGTCAGGGCTACCATCGCCAGATTATGCGCCGCGCCGATAGCGTGAATATCGCCTGTGAAATTGAGCGAATATGGCACAAGGGGCACGCATTGCGCCAGTCCTCCGCCGGCGGCGGAGCCCTTCATGCCCATCGTAGGGCCGGCGGACGGTTGCCGGATCGCGGCCGTAGCCTTTTTGCCCATTTTGCCCAGTCCCTGGAGCAGGCCGATGGTAGCGGTCGATTTACCCTCTCCCAGCGGAGTGGGCGTAATGGCCGTGACATCGATATATTTGCCGCCGGGTCTGTCCGCCAGTCTGGAGAGAACCGCCGCTTGCTCAATCTTGCCGATATAGCGTCCGTATGGCAGGATTTCTTCGGGCAGAAGTCCCAGCTCTTCGCCAAGCTGGGCGACGGTTTTCATGCGCTTTTCGGCGTCCGCCGCTATCTTCCAGTCAGGATTATGTCGCGGATCCAGAGCCATGGCATTCCCTCACTTAAATTGCGAAGTTTGCGAAGTTCCGGCGTGTCCGCCGCGTCGCTATAATCGCGGGCGGAGACCGGAGAGTTGTCGGAGAGATCCGGAATGACGAATCGCCCATATTAATACAGCGTAGGGCGTTCCCGCGCAATAATAAATAAAGACGCCGCGGGCATGGAAACGTCTTTTTTCCCTTGAGACCGGGGCGACTTGCGTCTAAACTCCTCTCATGCGCGATCTGACCTCAAATCCCCTCTGGCCATACCTGAAACGGGCCAGAAATTATCAGAAAAATCTTGGCTACATAAGCGCTTTTCTGCTTACAGTAGCCTTGCTCGCCCTCCTGGACGGTCTGCAGGCGCAAATGCGCGGAGGATCGCGGGAATTTAGTCTTCTGCCTGGCTCGACCATGGGGTTGGCAGGTCCTTCGGCGTTGAAAAATCCAGTCGACAGCGATCTTTTAGCCCGTTTTTCGCCGCCCGATTCGCCCCTCTCCTTTGCAATGGAAGGTTTCTTTTCCGGCTATTGGTTTGGCAACGGAATGTGGCGCGGCAAAATAATCGTTCCCGATAACACGCCCCCCGGCGGCTATGAATTGATAATTTCCTTTAAAGGAGCGTCGGCGCAAAGCGCGCAACGCTACGGTCTGTCCATATACGCCAACGCGCGCGACGCCC
>CAMWPE010000083.1 GCA_947176055.1 uncultured Desulfovibrio sp. | reverse complement strand
AAAAACCAGTTTATCGCCGATAGCGGGGGGAGCCGCGGGATTTTCAAGGGAAATAATTTCCGCTATCGCGCGTTTGATTCCAACATCCATTAAAACTAGTTCGCCGAGATAAGCGTTGCCCGCGATTTCCCTTATCGCGAAACGCATCCCCACTCTGGCTCCCGCCGCGCGTCCAAGATTGATTTTAAATTTGCCGTCGGGAAGAGTCTCCGCGATTCGTCCGCCGCGCCGCAAAATTCTCGCGAAAGCCTCGATTCCCCCCGGACTGGACTGGGCTGTTCCGCTGGCAAATCTCGCCCTGTCCCGCAGGCGCGCGGCTTGTTCCGCTATCGGAAGGGTTAACTCCTCTCCAGGCATATCTTGAGGATAGATCGCGTGTCCGGCCGCCAAACGCGGACGACGCCCGACGCGGGATAATTTGTCCCTGAAAACCAGACTCTCCAGACCCGCTAGTATATCTCGCGCGACTATATGGCATTTCCCCCGTCCCGACGCCGGAAAGAGAACGCCAAATTCGTACAATCCTTCATTTTTCCCAATCACGGCGCCCGAAGCGTCCGGAGGCAAAAACCGTCGCAACTCTCGCGCCAGGCCCGCGAACATATAATTTTTAAAATCATAATCAAACTCTTCCGCTATTCTGGACGCTTCCGGCCACGAAACAACAATGAAACCGACGCAGATTCCGGCTCGCGCAGGAATAATCTGACGAGCGTTATTCAGTATCTCCTTTCTCTCGCCTATTCTTTCGCGCAGAATGTCAAAGAGCGCGTCCTCGGTCAAAAGTCCGGTATTTTCGTCTATACGGGTAGCTTTTTCATAATACAGCCTCGCGAGACACAAACTGGCTAGACGAGCTAAAAAGCCGGCGTCCGACGGAGCGTTCCCGGGATTGAAACCTTTAATATAGAGTGTCGCGCGACGTCGCCCGTTAAATTCCAGAGGCAAAAGAGCCTCTCCGGAATTTTTGTCCAGAGTCGCCGGAGAGTCTTCGCCCTGGGATGAAAAAAATACGGAACAATCCTCAAAGGCAAAAAAATTGGCTAGCTCTTCGCGCAAACGCGGCTCAAAAGCCAGGATATCGTCGTAAGTCAGCCAGTCCCGTTTCATAATTTTAGTCATAACGGAGATTAAAATTTCACTCCCAAATTGTCCAGAATTTTTCCAGACTTCGCTCTCGTCTTGATTTTTCCTCCGCAATTTATATTATTGCCATACGCGCGATTGGGCGTTTCCGGAGCGAACTCATTTTACGCGATTATCAAAAAGGATATTACATGGCAGTAGCCGCATTTCCCCTTGGTCCCCTGGGCACAAACAGTTACGTCATCGACAAGGACAAACAGGCCGTCGCCATCGACGTCGGCGGAGATCCGGAGCCAGTCCTCGATTATTTGAAAACAAAATCGCTTTCCCTTGTCGCGATCTGTATCACGCATCTGCATTTTGATCATGTGTACGGCGTGGCGGATTTGAGCAAGATTACCGGCGCTCCGGTATACGCTCCCGAAGCGGACAAACCCATTGAGGAATTTTCCAAAGGCGGAATATGGGGAATGCCTCCCGTGCCTCCCTTTTCGTGGGATCCAATTACTCTGGGCAAGACATCCTTCGGCGATATGGAATGCGTCGTTCTCCGTACCCCGGGTCATACGCCCGGGGGCATTTCCCTTTATTTTCCGGAACAAAAATGCGTTTTTACAGGCGACGCGCTTTTTTATAGATCCCTTGGCAGAACGGATTTTCCTCTGGGAGATTATCAGCTCCTGCTTCGCTCCATTCATGAAACCCTCTTCGCGCTGCCGGACGACACTATCGTCTATCCAGGACATGGACCGGCCACTACGATTGGCGACGAAAAAAAATTCAATCCCTTTTGCGGGGAATACGCGATGTGAGCAAGTCTCTCGTCCTGCTCTGCAGTCCCCGCGAAAACGGGACGACTGACGAACTGGCTCTTTATTTTATCGAAGGATACAAAAGAGAATCGGCTTCCATTGATGTCGCGGCGCTTCGTGATCACGATATAAGGACCTGCGTTAATTGTGGTTACTGCTCGAGCCATCCTTTAAAGTGCGTGTTTGATATCGATGACGCGACTACACTTCTGGAGAGGTTTCTTGCGGCGCGACTTGTCGTTTTCGCTTCGCCGGTCTATTTTTACGGACCCCCGGCGACGTTAAAGGCTTTAATTGACAGAGGTCAGAAATATTGGACGGGATTTCGCGAAGAACTCGCTTCCGGCCATGTTATCGAACTGCTCGCCGCCGGTCGGGTAGCCGGAGAGCGCGTCTTCGAGGGAACAAAATTAATTTTAAACTGCTTTTCGCGCGTCATGAACAAAAATAAACCCCGGGCCTTCTCATATAGGGGTCTGGAAAATCCCGGCGATATTTCGCCGGAAATTATCAGCGAACTCCGTTCCCTGGGCGCGAGCGTCGCGCGAGCGGTTCGCGACGAACAATGAGCGCGCTCCTGACCCAATTGTCAAAACTTCGCGTTCGTCTTGGACTGGACGAAAAGCGATGCGTTCATTGCCTTTCTCCTTTTTCTCCCAATACTTTGACTTACGCGCCTCCGGTGGTGACCCGGTTGCTGTGCGAGGAATGTCTCGAGGATTTAGCCCCCTACGCCGGTTGTTTCTGCGCCTCTTGCGGTCGACCGGTAACGCCTAACTCCCTCGGCTCGGACGGTCGTCCTCAATGTCAGCCATGCCGGGAAGATCCGCCCCCATGGAACGCGGCTTCTTTTTATGGGATTTATAAGGACGCGCTTAAGGATTTGATCCTACGCCTTAAATTTAATGGGGAGCTGGCGATTACCAGACTTTTCGCCGATTTTTTATTCCATGTTTGCCAGAATTTGCCCAGACCGGATTTAACTCTCCCGATCCCCCAATATCCGGCTCAAACCCGGGCGAGAGGATATAATCAAGCTCATGAAATAGCCGGAACATTCGCTAAGAAATGCCGTCTTTCTTATGACGCCAATATTCTCATTCGCGTAAAACCCGGCGACCCGCAAGAAAAACTTAATGCCGTTCGCCGGAGACAAAATCTAAAGGAAGCTTTTCATTGCGAGCGATCTTTGAGCGGTCAATCGGTCTGGCTTATTGACGATGTGCTCACCACCGGCAGCACCTGCCGCGAGGCGACATACGCTTTGCGAGCCGCGGACGCCGCGGAAGTACGCGTTATTTTTATCGGTCGCGCCGATTCGTAAGCGCGCCGGAATAATTTTGAGGACGCTATGCCAATATGGTTAAAATTGTTCCTGTTCGCTCTGTTTTTCTCCCTTCTCGCTCCCGGCGCGCCAAGCGCGAAGCCGCTCGCCGTTATCGCTCCCAATCAACCTACATACGATAAGCCCTTGGGAGGAGATGAGAACAAAAACGCGACGGCCAAGCGCGAAAAAGAACTTGAAGCCGATATGCTTCTCGGTTTGGTCGATCCGTTTGAATACGCGGGCAAAGATATGGACAGACCGCAGATGTTCGCCGTAAGAATATTTAATCCATCCGAAGACGGGTTCTCGGAAGAACGACGGGATCTGCTTGGCGATCTGGAGGAAATTCGCCATCTGGACACTAAAGCGTGGGGCGCGAATGCGGCCCTGGATAAACCGGGACTTTACCAGTTCATAATGGAAACAAAGCCCTGGTGGGACGAAGAGGAGGGAATTTTTTTCCGGCAACAGGCCAAAGTCATAGCGCCTGTTCTGGGAGTCGAAGAAGGCTGGGATCGACCTGTCGGCCAACCTTTGGAAATAACGCCCCTGACCAGACCTTTTGGCCTTACCGCTCCAGCGCTGTTCAGCGGCGTCATTCTAAAAGACGGCAAACCGAGAGCGGGGAGCGTAGTTGAGATGGGTTATATCAATTCGCCAAAACAAAAAGTTCCAACCGATTGGCATCGCGTTTTCAAAACGAAGACAGACGAGCGCGGTAAATTCTCCTTCGTCCTTAATCGCCCGGGCTGGTGGTATTGCCAGGTCAACGCTCCCGCCAGCCCCCTTAAAGGCCCTGACGGCCAGTTAAAAGAAACGCAGGAATCGTCCTTGCTCTGGCTATACGTCGACGCGATGGATCCGCTTAAAACAAAATAATTATCTCGCTCCCCTGGGAAAGAGAATGACGCCGAGAGTCTTGAAAATTATATTAAAATCCAGCAATAACGACATATTTTTTATATAGTACAAATCGTATTCCAGTTTTAAACGGGCGTCCTCTTCCGACGCGCCATAGGGATACATAACCTGCGCCCAGCCCGTCAATCCCGGCTTCACGCTATGCCTTAAGCCGTAATATGGAATTTTTTCTTTTAATTCCTTAACGAATGTCATTCTTTCCGGCCTGGGTCCGATAAAACTCATATCTCCCTTCAGCACATTCCATAATTGCGGCAATTCGTCAATTCGGAGCTTGCGCATCAGTTTCCCGTAACCCGTGGCTCGCGCGTCATTCTCCGCCGCCCAAACGGCGCCATTCTTTTCGGCGTCCTGGCGCATGGAGCGGAATTTATAGACTGTAAATTCCTTTTCGCGCAGTCCTACGCGTTTTTGCTTATAAATCACCGGTCCGGGCGAGCCCAGGCGGACGATTATCGCCGAAGCGAGCATAAGCGGGGATGTCAGAATAAGCAGTCCCAGCGAGATAAGCACATCGGAGGCGCGTTTCAACCGACGCAACGAACCTCGCGTGTTTAGGGAGAACCCCTCGGTTTGCAATAACCACTCGTCGTTAATCTGGGAGAGGGGCAAACGCTGGGCGACATTTTCGTAAAACGATCTTATATCGACTACCATTTTGCCGCCAAGCTTCGCTTTGAGGAGAGAACGGGCGATTTTTTCATCGATGGGAGCGTCCGGCATAAGCGCGATCATTGTTGCCTGGTTCGTTTCCGCCGCTTCCAGCGCGTCGCTGGCCGGTCCCAGACAGGGATCCGCCGAATCTTCGTCCGGGACCCCCGCGTAGCCGAGAATCGTCGCTTTTGGGAGGCCTTCCGCAAGCAGTTTGCGAACCTTGCCATCCTTGTCGGGCCCTACCAGCAAAACTCGCAGGGGATGGGTGAATTTATCCGCATTAATATAATAAAACCACCGCCAACCAATGAAAAAGGAAGATGACAGACAGAAGAGAAGCAACAGTGTAAGCCGGTCGAAACGCCAATGATCAAAGGCGTAAGAAGCGACAGCCGACGCGGCTATGCCAAAACAGCAAGCTATAAGCGTACGCGCGACAGTGTCCTTAAACTCTTCCATGCCAATATTGTACGCGTCAAGAATATAGAGGAAGAGCATATAAAAAAAGATAGTAAACAGCGAAGCGCCGGTATAATCCGCCAGGACATCCAGCTCCGGCGCGATCGTAGCCATTCCTGTGATGATCAGCGCGAGAAGCAGACACAAAAGATCCAGACATTGAAGCAGGGCTTTGCGATAAACGGAAATCATGGCCAAAAAAATTCCTCCGGCGAAGCTACTCGTCCGTCGCGGTATTCAGGCCGGACGCTTTCCCGCATGAGCGGCGCATTGCGTCAATAAGAAACGCCGCGACTTTTTTCGCGTCAAATTCCTTTTCTACTATCTCCCGTCCTTTTTTCCCCATAGGAGCGATTAATTCCGGTTCCAGGATAAAGCGCTCCATCGCGGTCGCCAGGGAAACAGGATTTTTAACTTCGCAGAGAAAACCGTTAACCGAATTTCTGACTATTTCGCGGGAGCCGGGAGCGTCGGCGGCGATTATGGGCCGGCCCATGGCGGCCGCTTCCATAAGAACTGTTGGGAGACCCTCGCGCCAGGATGGGAGGACTACAACATCCGAGGCTTGAATATATGGCCGCGCGTCTTCGGTGGCGCCCTCGTAAATTACTCCGTCATTGGCCCATTCTTTTACAACCGCTACTGGAATGGAACCGGGACCGCGCTCTTCCTGACCCAATATGGAAAACGTCGCTCCGGGGTATTTTTTCTTTAATATTTTCGTCGCCTCAAAATATTCCCAAAGGCCTTTGGCTTCAAGAAGGCGCGCGATAACCAGAAATTTCGGACCTTCTTTGACGGCGGGAAGCGGCGCTGGCGCGAAACGCTCCGTATCGACGCCGGTGCCGGGAACTATAAAAACATTGGCGTTGGGAGACAAAATTTTTCGCGATCGGAATAATTCCAGATCATCCCGGTTTTGAAAAAAAACTCCGGAGGCGCGTTTCAAGCTATAACGATAGAGAAGTTGAACGACGATATTAAGAGCTTTCTTGAGAGGCGAATCCGCCTCGAAAGCGTAGCCAAGGCCCGTGATGGCGGCGAATACGCATGGTACCCCGGACGCCCCGGCCGCGACGCAACCGTAGATAACAGGTTTGATCGTAGTGACGAAAAGAAAATCAGGTTTAATTTTTTTGAAGAGCTTTTTCAAGCTAATGTACGTCCGGGCGTCTTTAAATGGATTTAAACCTTTGCGATCCAGGGGATAATATTCGATCGAAGCTCCAAGCTTTTCCAGCTTGCCCGCGCCTTCGTCGCCGACCGGCGCGAAGCAGGTTATTTCAAAGTCATTTTCCCGAAGGGATGCGATCAGAACGCGCCAGAAATTGGCCATGGAGGCCGCCTGATTACTCAAAATTACTATTTTAGGCACGGGGGGATCCTCGCCGCGAGGGGCGCGCTCGTCGCGATACGCGTGCTTGTAGATTAATATTTGCGGAAGGAAACTCGCGGAAGACGCCCATAGACAAGCCGCGAGGAAACATAGACTTCGCGGAAGACGGAAGAGTCGACTCGCAAGCCCGGGAATGACTCGCGGGAACGTCAGCTTTTGCCGGAAAGCTGACGTCATGGATTGACGCCGCGGGCCCGGGTCTTTTTGGAGCGAAAAAAAGCGGCATGAAAACGCTGACGCGAAAAAGCAGCGAGGCGAGAGGAAGATCCGGTCTTTTAGCCCTGCGCGATGTATTCGTCCAGATTGCGGCTGACGCGGGCTTTGCTTACCCAGAAAGCCGATGCCCAGATCATAAGCGCGGCCGCCTGGATATCGTTGAGAGTTTGCAATTTTCCCATAAGACTTGATTTGCTCGCTCCGTTGCGGATGTGAATATTATTGAGATCGCAGGCGTCGGAAATTCTTAATAACAAATATTTAAGGCGCGTGGTGTCCGGAGTGAGTTTAGCGTCCTTATAAGCCTCGGCGATGGTTTTTAATTCCGAGGCGCTGAAAACGTCCTTGACGTCGTTTATGGAACGAAAAATGGTATCGATCGCCCAGGGCAAAATAAATTCGGCGCCGGCGCTCTTGGTGCGGAAATATTCTCCTAATAAACGCTCAAGATCTTGGTTAATTCGAGCTGCGACCTGCGGCATCTATTTCTCCCATGGTTTTTATCCCGCGAACCTGACGTCTTAAAAACGGGACAAGAGCTGTTTTAGGTCATAATTAATAAAAAATCCAGACTTTGTTTAGACTTTCTCGCCGCCGCTCTTTCTCTTTTTTATTTTGGCAACAGAATCCAAGCCGGTCCTTTTGTGTCCAGATGGCTGGCCACATAGTTGGCTCTTTCGTCGCCGCCGCAAAATATATCAATCCTGTTTTTCTTTATGGCTCCCCCTACATCCTGGGCGAACCCTATTCCCCGCAACGGGACAGAGCCAAGTTTTTGATCTGGGATATTCGCTCCGTACGCGACAATGGCGCCGAGGGGGATAAAATTCCTGTCCGTGGCAAGAGACATCCAGTCGTCCACCGTATACCCCATCGCGCCTGTGGGTCCGCGCGAGCCGAATTTGAAAAAGACATAACTCGGATTGTCGTTCAGTATCTCGCGCACCCTGTCCGGATTGTTGGCCAGCCATTCGCGTTGCTCGAAAATATCGCCGCGTTTGAGCAGACCTTTTTCGCGCATGATCCGGCCGCTGCTTTTGTATTTATGGCCATTCTGTCCGGCGTAATTGACGTATGCTTCCGTGCCGTCGTCAAAGATTAACTTGCCCGATCCTTGAATTTCCAGAAAAAAAACATCGACCGGATCCGCGGCCCAGGCCAGCTCGAGGCCTTTGCCCGCGAGAACCTGTTTCTCCTCTATCGTTCTCCTGTCGTAATATTTGCCGAATTTTTTCTTTATGGCGGCAAGATCGGGCGGCGTTTTGTAAATCGCTTGCTCGTAACCAGGTTTTCTGGTCCTGCTGGCTTTCACCCTGGGCTCGTAATAGCCGGAATAATCTATGCCGTTGGGAACTGGAACCCAGCGGAAATTTTCTTCGAGGACGCGCGGATTCTTTTCAATTTCCGGCAGAAGCGAGCGTAGTTTTTTCAAGGCGTCGCCGAGTTCCGCCCAGGTAACTTTTAGATGCGGCGCGTTTATGGCAAGCGCGCTTTGCGGCTTGCTGTTGACATAATCCAAAGACTTGCCGATTGTAGGAGCCAACTCCCTGAAGCTCGAGAGATCCTGATCGCGAGGTTTGAGATTCGCCAAAAAATAGGCCGGACTTTCGTTCAGGCCCACTTCCGGAAGTTCAGGAATTTCCCTTACCGGCGGAACGCGCTTTTCCCCGCAGGAAATGAGGAAGCATCCAGCCAGACATAACAAAAGCAAGGGGAGAAATCTGAATAAAGGGGAAGAGTCTCGATGACGCATGAATTTCCAACTCCAGAAATATGGTTGCCGCACAGGGTTTCCTACGGCGAAACCGATTGCATGGGCGTAATGTATTACGCGGAATATTTTCATCTATTTGAGCGGTCGCGAAGCGAGTATATCCGCGATCTTGGCTTGAGTTACGCGGACGTGGAAAAAAAAGGCGTTATCCTTCCCGTTCGCGACGCGGAATGCAGGTACCGGTCCCCGGCTCGATACGACGATCTTGTCTGGATTCGCGCCGGCGTTTGCGAGGTTAAACGCGCGTCGCTTATGTTCGCGTACGAAATATGGAATGAAAACAAAAATATTCTACTGGCTTCGGGCTCGACCCGGCACGCCGTAGTAAACAGCGATATGCGACCGGCCCCGATGCCGGACTGGTTCCGCGAGATGCTCCTCAAAACAGTATAGAATTATTCCTCTTTTTCTATAAACATAAATTTACGTCATGACAATACGCCAGGGTAGTTTCGCCGAAACCAAAGGCCATCCTCTATTATGCGATCTTGTTTTCCTCGTCTGCGCCGCGCTCTTCGCGTGGCTCGCCATGCGTGGAATCCTGGAAATATCCGCCGACGGAGCCGCCCTCGATAGCGACCTGCAAACTTACGCGCAAGGTATGACAGCCGAGAGATATCCTGAATTGTTTGCCGCGGATCCGGCGTTAAACGCGCGAACCGAAGCCAACTCTATTCCGAATCTTGAGCGTTATCTCGCGGACAAACTTGCGCCCGACGACAATTTTGCCGCGGGTCTGCTCCGCGCGGGAGCATTCGCTATCTTTTTTTTCTACGCCGGCTGGTACGCTTTTGGTCGGCGTCTTTTGAAATATCCGTCGTTGGCCGCCGCTCTCGCGCTTTGTTGCGGCGTCACTTTCTGGGTGGGGTGGGGCACATTCTGGGGCGTTCTCCATTCTGACCCCGTGCCCAGAACTTTTTTCGCCGCGATTTTTCCCTTTCTTCTTGTTTTTCTTCTAGCGGCGCTCCGCGTCGCCTGGCTTCGCCCCCTTTGCATGCTCGCGACCGGTCTGTGCATGTGGGTCCACGGCGTTTCCGCGCTAAACTGCGGCGCGATGTTTTTCGCAGCTTTTCTTTTTATAAAACCGCCAAACCAGACTTTGCCAAATCATATCAATAATTGCGCCCTCGCGCTGATCGCTTTCGCGGCTCC
>CAMWPE010000082.1 GCA_947176055.1 uncultured Desulfovibrio sp. | reverse complement strand
TCCGCCGAAGAACTTTTCGCGCCGGCCGTCGAACTATACCGATCGGAGCCCGGATTGACAGAGCTGGAACAGGCGTTAATGTTTTTCACCGACATTTATCTTCCGGACGACATCCTGGTAAAATCCGACAGGGCCGCGATGATGGCTTCCCTGGAAACCCGGGCCGTGTTTCTGGACAACGATATCGCGGATTTTTGCGAGCGGTTGCCGGCGCGCTTCAAATATAAAAACGGCGAGCGCAAATATATCCTGAAAAAGGCTCTCCAAGGCTGGTTGCCGGCCGATATTCTTAATCAGCCCAAAAAGGGCTTTGGCATCCCCCTCAACCGCTGGCTACGATCCCTGTCGGCGCCGGATCGCGTCGTGCCCGGGCTGAAAGACGGCGTCGTCGCGGCCTGCCTCGAAAAGCACGCGAAGAGAGCCGGAGACTACCGCTTTTTCCTCTGGGATTTGCAAGCCTGGTCAAGGATGAATTAATCCGATGCTCGCCTCTATTCCCCATTGGCTCTACATGACGCCGGTGGTCGCGATTAATGTCTGCGCCAGCGTCCTTTTGAAGCTGGGCGCCGGGGATTCCCGCGCTCCTTTGCTTCTGCATTTATTGAGTTACCGCTCTTTTCTTGGGCTCTGCTGTTTCGGCCTGGGCGGTCTGGCTTACGCCTGGCTTTTGCGCTGGGTGCCTTTGAGCGTGGCGCAGGCGGTCCTCGCGTCCCAATATCTCTTTACGGTTCTCGCCGCCTGGATAATCCTGCGCGAGCCGATAGATTCGATTCAATGGCTGGGCTTTGTCCTTACGGGAATAGGCATCGGCATAGTGGTGTCGCGATAGCTCCGGGGCGCGACCGTCCTTCCTCATAATTTATGAAACGCCGAATATTGTTTCTCGCGGGGAGCTTCGCTCTCGTTATCGCGATTATTTATTATTTTCTTTCGCTCTCCCCCCTGGTTACGGACAACTTTCTTTTTTCCAGGGATATGCGTCCGGGCTACGCGCGAGTCTATTCCGGCGCGCCCGTGGAATACCTGGGCCCGATGACCATAGCCGCCGCTTTCCGGCAGGCATCGGAGATGTATTTTACCTGGTGCGGCAGATTCATGGGCAACCTGGCCGTGTATCTGCTCTTTATTCCTCCGCGCTGGCTCTACAACATCCTCGCCGCTATCGCTTTTGGACTTTATGTTTTTTTGTTGCAAGTTTGCGTGTTCGGACGGGACTGGCGCGAAAATATTTCCGCTAAATGGACCCTCGCCGTCGGCGGTATGCTCTGGCTCGGGATCCCCTCCTTCGGCGAAGCTTTTCTGTGGTTGTCTGTGGGCGGCCAGATCGCTCTTCTGGGGCAGGCCCTTATATTTCTGCCCTTCCGTTTCGCGCTGGACGCGCCGCCCCGGGAAACAATATTTAATCGGCTATGGCGCTGGCCGGGATTGTTTATTCTGGGAGCGGGGGTCGCGTCCCTGGACTATCCCACAAGCGCGGTCATGCCCGCTACGGGCGCGGCCTGCGTTCTCTGGCTATGGTTCAAGCAAAATAAAGGCGAGCGGAAGCCGCCCTGGGGTCTGGTTTTCGCGACGCTCGGTCTCGCGCTGGGCGCCGTCCTCACGCTCAAGGCTCCGGGCAACGCGGGGCGCCTCCTCTTGACCAACGATCAAACGGTTCTTGCGTATCTGGCGATGAGCTGGCCGGAGAGGATCATCGAATACATGCTGAAATTGCCCGGCGGCGTCCTCATGCAGTACATCCCGCTTACGCTTGCGCTCTGGAGCGCGCTTGTTTTGCGCCGGACTGGCGGCCGGAACTGGCTCAAACTCTGGCCCATTCCCAGCCTGCTGTTCTTCCTGCCCGCCGCTCTGACATACGCCGCCTATCTTTTTACGGCCTGGCCCCCGCCCCGGGCATTCGCCACGCCCTCCGCGCAGTTAATTGTCGGAGCGCTGATCGTGTATAAAGCCGCCGCTCCCCGGGCCAGGGAACGGGCGCGAAAATATTTCCGATTTCTTCGCGCTTCCTTTTGCGTCTTCTGCGCGGCGACGCTTCTATACCAGGGCGGAACATTTTACTGGCTCGACGGTCTCATGGCGGAAAGGGAAAAAGCTATCCTGGAGGCTAAAGGCGGCGAAGCCGTTATCCCAATCATTCCTCAAAGGGAGCATCGATATTGGCCCCTGTGGTGTTCCACGGACGCTTCCCCGGATCCGGATTTCTGGGTTAATCGTTACATGGCGGCCTATTACGGGGTAAAAAAAATAGCCGTCGCCAAAGACGCGCCAAAATCGTACCGCGCGCGCGACGCTGATCCGGCGATTGGCGAACCTGATATTAAATTCTACAATAGAAGATTCCATGTAAATTTGAACAGGCTGAAAACGGACGCGGATTATCTGCGAATCTATTATTACGGCGACCGCGCTATTCTGAATCTGCTTCCCGGCTGGCTAGGTCTCCCTGTGGCTAACTGGCTCGGAGCCGCGGACGCGAACGACTGGCGCGCGCTCCTCGTCCCCCTGCTGTTCGCCAGGACGGATATAGAGCTGAAAAGAGACGCGGATTCCTCGAAAACGGGAATCTCCTTGCCGCTGAAGGCGGAAGATACGGATAATATCTGGCTGGTGCGTCCGGAGGATGGCAAATTTTCGTTTAATCTGGAACGACTGACGCCTGTCGATAAAAATAACGGGAATCTTCGCGGCGACGCGGAGCCGCCGCATTAATATTCTTGACTTTGCGGCGTCGAAATTTTGAAATAACAATCCGGCGGCGAACGCGCGGCGCGAAGCTGGCAAAGAGATTTTTAACCCATTAATACCGCGAGAAACGCTGGATAACGGATCTGCGAAACCAGGCTGGCGTCGGCTTTATACTTTAATCGAAAAGGGAGAGCGCGGACACGCGATGAACGACTATAAGCATACCCTGAATCTGCCTAAAACAAGCTTCCCCATGAAGGCCAACCTCGCCCAGCGCGAGCCGGAAATGTTAAAATACTGGGAGAAGGTCGACGCGGCAAAAGCCATGATCGCCGCTTCCGGAGAAAAGGGCGCCTATGTCCTGCATGACGGGCCGCCGTACGCGAACGGCCATATCCATATGGGCACGGCCATGAACAAAATTCTTAAGGATATAATTGTAAAATCCCGCAATATGGAGGGCTGGGCCTGCGCTTATATCCCCGGATGGGACTGTCACGGCTTGCCTATCGAGCACAAGGTCGAGCAGGATCTGAAGGCGAAACGCAAGGATCTGCCGGCGCTTACCGTTCGCCGTCTCTGCCGGGAATACGCCTCCAAATGGATCGATGTCCAGAGAAAGGAGTTCGTAAGGTTGGGAGTTCTGGGCGACTGGCAAAATCCTTATTTAAGCATGCGTCCCGCCTACGAAGCCGCCATCGCCTCCAATCTCGCGGAATTCGTCGCCAAGGGCGGCGTTTACCGGGATAAAAAGCCCATTTACTGGTGCCGCTCCTGCCACACAGCCCTGGCCGAAGCGGAAGTCGAGTACGGCGACGAGACATCGCCTTCGATTTACGTCGCTTTTCCCCTCCGTGACATGAAACTCGCCGAAAAAATTCCCGGAGCCAATCCGGCGGTCGCCTCCATTGTTATATGGACAACCACTCCCTGGACGATTCCAGACAATATGGCCGTCGCCCTGCGTCCGGAGTTCGAATATGTCCTCGCGCAGGCTGGCGAACGCCAATATCTCCTCGCGAAAGAGAGACTTGACGCCGTCCGGGAGCTTTTCGGCTGGGATAATCCGCGGATTATTGGCTCGGTCGAAGGGCGGGAGCTGGAAGGACTGACGGCGTCCCATCCTTTCTATAAGCGCGAATCGCCGCTTATCATGGCGGATCATGTAACCCTGGACAGCGGAACGGGTTGCGTGCACACAGCCCCCGGCCATGGCCGGGAAGACTACGAGGCCGGCGTAAAATACGGCCTGGAAATATATTCTCCCATGGACGATTCGGGCGTATTTCTTCCCTCCGTCGAATTCTTTGGCGGCAAGAATGTGGTCGAAGCCAATCCGCTGGTCATCGAAAAACTGGAGACCGTCGGCGCGTTGCTCGCCAAAGACAAGATTCGCCACTCCTATCCCCACTGCTGGCGTTGCAAAAATCCCGTAATTTTCCGGGCCACTACCCAGTGGTTTATAAGCATGAAGGCCAACGACCTGCGCGAGCGTTCGCTCAAAGCCATCGAAAACGATGTGAAGTGGATCCCGGCCTGGGGAAAGGATCGCATTTATGATATGATCGAATCGCGCCCCGACTGGTGTATATCGCGGCAAAGACAATGGGGAGTGCCTATTGTCGCGCTTAAGTGCAAAAATTGCGGCGAAGCCTGGAATGATCCGGCATGGATGCGGGAGATTTGCTCCCGCTTTGCCACTCATCCAGCGGGATGCGATTTCTGGTACGAGACTCCGGTCGAGGAACTTGTTCCTCCCGGTCTGAAATGTCCAAAATGCGGAGGAATAGACTGGGAAAAGGAGACGGATATTCTGGATGTCTGGTTCGACTCCGGCTCCAGTTCCTCCGCCGTGCTGGAAGCCCGCGAAAATCTTTCTTTCCCCGCCGATCTCTACCTGGAAGGTTCCGATCAGCATCGGGGCTGGTTCCATAGCTCGCTATTGATTGCCGAGGGAACGAGGGAACGCGCCCCCTACCGCTCCGTGCTGACTCATGGTTACGTAGTCGACGGCGAAGGCCGGAAAATGTCCAAATCCCTGGGCAACGTGACCGCTCCGCAAGAGTTGATAGATAAATACGGCGCGGAAATTATCCGTCTCTGGGCCGCTTCCGTGGAGTATCGCGAGGATATCCGCGTATCGCCGCAAATTCTGGAGCGGCTCGTGGACGCTTATCGCCGGATCAGGAACACCTGCCGGTTTATTCTCGGCAATTTTTACGATTTCTCGGGCAAGGACCTTGTCGACGACCTCTTGCCTCTCGATCTCTTCGCTCTTGACAACGCCCGCGCCGTTTATGAAAAATTGCGGACCGCTTACCTGGATTTCGATTTTCATAAGGTTTTCCACGGCCTTCACAACTATTGCGTAACCGATTTGTCCGCGCTGTATCTCGATATCATCAAAGATAGACTCTACGCGTCGCCTCCGGATAGTCGCGAGCGCAGATCCGCGCAAACGGCGCTCTGGCATATTTTGAGACTGCTTTTGA
The DNA here is from genome assembly GCA_947176055.1 of uncultured Desulfovibrio sp. GTDB lineage: Bacteria > Desulfobacterota > Desulfovibrionia > Desulfovibrionales > Desulfovibrionaceae > Desulfovibrio. The sequence goes on along the minus strand of CAMWPE010000082.1, from coordinate 4,629 downwards.
GGAACATGGCTCCCATAATGTCGTTCACCGCGGAAGAAATCTTCCAGACCATGCCCCCAGGCCTGCGCGAACCGGAAAACACGGTCTTCGCCCTGCAACCTTACGGGACGGATCAGTTTCTCCTGGATGACGGCGCGAGGGAGGAATGGAATTACTTCCTGACTGTACGCGGCGCCGTAAACAAGGCCATCGAAAGGGCGCGCGTCCAGGGAACGGTAGGCCATTCCCTTGATAGCCGGGTTAACCTCTATCTTTCCGGCGCTTCCAGGAAAAGACTGGAAAATCTGGACACGGACTTGCGGGCCGGCTTTATTGTGTCGCAATTACTTCTCTCCCCGCTCTCCGACGCGCCGGAAAACGCGTCGCGCGACGAGGAGGATATCGCCGTCGTTGTGGAAAAGGCGAAAGGAGAGAAGTGCGCGCGTTGCTGGATCTATGACGAGCGAATCGGCGGCGACGCGGAATATCCGGATTTATGTCCGCGATGCGCGGAGACAATGCGGATTCTGGTCAAGAGCGGCCGGGCTTAAAATGAAGCGCGAGTACGCCATCCTGCTCGTCGCCGCGGCTACTGTTCTGGGTCTGGATCAATTGACAAAGTGGATAGCTAGATCGACCATCGAGCCAGGAGAAGTGATCGTCGTCATCCCAGGCTTTTTCGATCTGGTCAATATTCGCAACAGGGGCGCCGCCTTTGGCTTTCTGAACAGATCGGATATTGAATGGCAGTTCTGGCTCTTTCTGGGCGCCACCATCGTCGCCTGCGCGGTTATCTTCGCCATAGCCAGAAACATAAAACATCAGCCCGCGCTCGCGCTGGGCCTTGGCATGATCCTGGGCGGCGCGCTGGGCAACCTGATCGATCGCGTCCATTTCCGCGGCGTGGTCGATTTTCTGGATTTCTACTGGGGAGACTGGCACTGGCCGGCGTTCAATGTCGCGGATATGGGTATCTGCGCGGGCGCCTTTCTCGCCTGCGCCGCGGCCTGGAGACGGGACGCGGGGGAGGAGCGATGACCTTCGCCTGGTGGCACGCCATTGTCGCCCTTCTTCCCATGGCTCCGACTTTCTGGAGCATCTGGGATATCTGGAACCATGATTTCATAACTTTCCAGAAGAAAATGGCGTGGCTGGTTTTTGTTATTCTCATTCCGGTCATAGGCGGAATCGTTTATATTTTTTTCGGACGAAAACAAGCCAGGCCCCGCGACAGCCTTTGAAATCCGGCTTCGGGAGGCTTAAAAAACCGGACTGTCCCGCCAAAAGGGGTTATTATATGAAGAAAACAACTGGTCTCATCCTGTGCCTTTTAGCCGCCGGGTGCGTTCCGGTCGGATCAAGCGGTCCCACTCTCGAAGAGCGCGTTGAACGACAGGATATCCAGTTGCGACAGATGCAACCGCAACAGGCGGATACCTGGAATCAGATTCAGGCCATGCGCCAGGAAATTGAAAGTCTTAAAGGCCAGCTGGACGATCTGAACAACGCCGGCGGCGCGCGGGCGCTCGCGGATCGGGTGCGCCAGCATGACGCCGCCTTGAGACAGGTGGACGACAATATGGCCCTGAATCTGAATCTGGGCTCGCCTATGGCCGAGCGCGCGCCTCTGCCCCCCGCGCCGGAAACAGGGAGGGATGTAGTACCGATAACGGGAACGCAGGGTATTCAGCCTTCGGGCGCGCCGGATAGCAGCGCCTACGGAACCGCCGCGCCTCAACCTGCCCTCCCTCAACCGGCGCCCCAAACCGCCGGCGCCTACGGTCTGATTGACGAGACCGCGCCAAAATCAGCTCCCGAGCCGGAAGTTCCATCGGAAGCGACGTGGGGGCAGGCGGATCCGCTACCGCAACCGGCGGTCGAGACGCCAAAAAAAGACATTTCCCTGGCCCTGTTCGACGCCGGCCTCAATTCGTACCATAGTCGCGATTACGCCGCCGCCGAAAAATCTTTCCGCGATTTTCTAAAGAATTACCCCTCGCATACGCAAACAGCCGACGCTCAATACTATCTGGCCGACTCCATGTTTCAGCGCAATCAATTCCCCGAAGCCGCGCTGGCCTACGACACGGTAATCAAGAAATATCCAAAATCTTCCAACGCTCCGGCCGCCTATCTTAAACAGGCCATCAGCTTTAGCAAGATGAAACAACCGGCGGCCGCGAAGGCGAGGATGCAGGAAGTTATCAGCAAATTTCCCAAATCGTCCGAAGCGGCGAGAGCCAGGGCTTTCCTGAAAACAAACAAATAAGGCGCGATAAGATATAGTTAGACAGGAGGCGTCGGGAAATGACCGTTTATAAGCAATTAAGCGAGGATATGCGCGACGGTTTGAAAGATATTTACCGCCAGATTTCCTCCGCGTCCGCCGAGGCCGCGGACAAGAGCGCGTCCCCCGACGCGCTGTTCGCCGAGGCGTCCGATCAGTTGCGGGAAGTCGCCCGCGCCACGGAAGAAGCGGCTATGCGCATCATGGACATCATCGAAAAACAGGAAGAAAAATCGCGGGAAGCCTCCGAAATCATCAAGGGAGCCGCCGCGCGCCTGAACGAGGGCGAAAGGGATCGACTTCTCGCGCTCAACGCCGAGCTCCAAAAAGATCTGACCGCTGTTCTGACAGCCCTGGCTTTTCAGGACCTGACCGGCCAGCGAATCCGCAAAGTAGTCAAGGCGCTGGAAGGCATCGAAAAAAGCGTCATCGATCTGTATGTTTCTTCCGGCCTGATGATCGAGGGCGCGGAGAAAAATCCCGAAAAGGACGCCTCGACCCTGCAAGCCGAAGCGAGAGAAGCCATGCAAAACTTCCGCGAGCATAAAACTTCGGAGCTGAAAGGCCCTGACCGGAATGGCAAAACCCAGAGCGACATCGACGATATGCTGGCGCAGTTGGGACTGTAATAAGACAAACCTAATGAGTTGGATATTAATTATAATAGGTATTTGGTTTGTATTATCGGCTCTATTTGCTTCAGGAGGTCGCTATACTCGGCCGTCAATTAAAATTATTTCTACAATTACATTACTTGCCATTGGCTTATATTTAATATTTAATTAGGATATATTTAATTAAAAATCTCATACGCTTTTTCGGCGCCTGAATCAAATCGCTTCATTTTTTAGGGGCGGAACTTAAATAATATCCGCCTCATTCTCCTCGTCATAATAAAAACGTTACCGTCAAATTCCTCTATATCACCTGTACATTCCCTGGCGTTTTTCCCGTTCGACCTCGCCATTTTGGCTAGAGACGAAAAACCGGAGTTCGATGGAACTCCGGTTTCAGTTTTTAGCGAATCCGGCGGGCTGGCGCGGAGGCCGGAAACGTCCGCTTTATCTTATTGAGCGGGAGCCTCCGGCGTCTGGGCCGGAGCTTCCGGCGCGGGCGCGGCTTCCTTTTCGATCTCTTTGGCCAGATCCTTGGCCAGTTCTTCGGCCTCCTTGCCGTCCGGCTCGACTATTATGATCTCTTCAATAATTTCCTTTTTAGGGACAGCGTTCGTTTCCGGAGCTTGCGGAATTGCGGGCTTTGTTTCCGGGATAGCCGGAAGGTTGGTCGCGTCCAGTCGCGGAGCGACGACGTCCGCGGGAGCGCCTTCGGGGAGAGCCGGAGCGGATTCCGGAATCGCGGGCGCGGCATTCGGCTCCGCGGAATTCTGTTCAGGAGTCGAGGATTTTGGCGCCAGAGCTCCGGACACGTCCGGGATTACCGGCTCCGCGGCCGGTGGAGCGGGCTCGACTGCGGGCGCGACTGGTCGCGCGGGGCTAACTACTTCCGCCGGCGCCGGAGCCACGGTCTCCGGGGTCTCGGGGGGAATGACCGCGGGAGCTTTTTGCTCCGGAGCGACTGGGGCGGCGATTTGACGCGCCGCGTATTTCTCCTCAACCTGCTTCAATGTCATCAAGGGAGAATTGGTAAGCGCTCCAATTTCGGGCGAAAGGCCGAGCAGGAATGGCTGGGTCAGGACTATGACAAAGAGCAGGGCGTAAACGAGACCGCCATTCTTTTTGTACCAGCGGGAAAACGCGAAACCCAGTATGCCCCCAAGCAGGACAACGCCGCCGATAATGGGCAGAAAATCCAGATTCAGCAAAGCGTCGGTTATAACGGGCGTCGGCTTGAAGGGCAGGAGACCCAAAAGCGGGGCTTGCGTGGCGCCAAAGCTGACCAGGAGAATAAGGACCCCGACCGCGACCAGAAAGAGCGGAGCGAGGAAGAAAAATAGCCTATTGCCCGCCGGCGGGAGGATGACGAAAGCTTTTCCAAGCAAGGCCGTTTCAATACAGATTATAAGCGTCGCGACGAGATGGAACCGGCCAGTGAAGAAAGGCAGGCACGCCGCCAGGACAAGGCTGATCCAGACCAGGGCCGAGCCGTTGATCCGGCGCGAATCGCCGATAGTTTGCGGCGAGGTTTTCAGGACGCGAACCCAGGACACGCCGAAAATTATCAGGATCCAGGGCATCGCGCCAAATACGGCGATTACGAGCGGCAGGAACCAGTAGGGGGGCAACGGGAAGCGCAAACTCCACGCTTGCGAGAACAGCTCGCGAAGATAGGCGTTGCCATTCTCAGCGAATTGCAGTTCCCCCAGCCACAGGCCGACGAGAATGAGCATGCAGACAAAGCCGAAA
>CAMWPE010000081.1 GCA_947176055.1 uncultured Desulfovibrio sp. | reverse complement strand
CGCTTGAACAAATCCGCTCTGTCCGTCAAGGTCGACGGCAAGAATATGGCCGAATTTTGCGATCTTTCCATAGAAAAGGCTCTGGCCTGGGTAAAAGAAAGATCCTTTTCCGGCAAAAACGCCGTTATCGCCGAACCGTTATTAAAAGAACTTTCTTTCCGTCTCTCTTTCCTGAAAAATGTAGGTCTGAATTACATCTCCCTGGGTCGCGCCATGTCCACCCTGTCCGGCGGCGAAGCGCAACGTATCCGCCTGGCCTCCCAGCTTGGCTCCGGTCTTGTCGGCGTCACCTATGTGCTGGACGAGCCTTCCATAGGGTTGCATCCCCGCGACAACGAGCGGTTGCTTGGCGCCTTGCGTTCCCTGCAGAAACGCGGCAACACAGTGCTGGTCGTGGAGCATGACGAAGCTACGATTTGCGAGGCGGACACAGTCATCGAACTGGGTCCCGGCTCCGGCTCGCAGGGCGGAGAAATCATGTTTCAGGGCAGCGTCGACGAGCTCCTCCATGACGGCAAGACTCTAACATCCCGTTATTTGCGCGGTGACGAAGTCATCGCCCTCCCCGAAAGCAGACGCGAAGCTTCCGGCGAATTGATCCTGAAGAATATAACGACCAACAATTTGCGCGGTATCGACTGCGCCTTTCCCCTCGGCGCGCTTACCTGCGTAACAGGCGTGTCCGGCTCCGGCAAAAGCTCCCTCGTAGTAGATACCCTGTATAAACATCTCGCCCTTAATCTGGGCTTACGGGCCGAAAATCCGGGCAGCGTGGGCGATATGATTTATACCGCCGACGCGAAGCCCATCGAAAGAATCGTCGCCATTGATCAGACGCCCATCGGACGCACTCCCCGCTCCAATCCCGCTACATATACCAAAATCTTTGACGAAATAAGAAATATTTTCGCCATGACGCCGGATGCGCGCAAGCGCGGTTATAAACCGGGCCGTTTCAGTTTTAACGTCAAAGGCGGGCGTTGCGAAGCCTGCGCCGGCGACGGCCAGATCCGCGTGGAGATGCATTTCCTGCCCGATATTTACGTTACCTGCGACGTTTGCAAGGGCAAACGCTACAATCGCGAAACGCTTGAGGTGCGTTACAAGGGTCTTAATATCTCCGAAGTTCTGGATCTCACGGTAAGTCAGGCCAGGAAATTATTTGAAAATTATCAGGGCCTGGCCAGGCGGCTTGGGATGCTCGAGGAAGTTGGCCTGGGCTATCTGCGCCTGGGGCAACCGGCCACGACGCTCTCCGGCGGCGAGGCGCAGAGGATCAAGATTTCCCGCGAACTGGGCAAACGCTCCCTTCCCGGAACAATGTACATTCTTGACGAGCCCACAACAGGACTGCACATGCATGAAGTGGGGAAACTCATAAAAGTGCTTCGCGCCCTTGTGGAGCAGGGCGCCACAGTAGTCGTCATCGAACACAATACCGATATGATCCTTGCCGCTGATCACGTCATAGACATGGGTCCGGGCGGCGGCGAAAACGGCGGCCTGATCATAGCCTCCGGCACTCCCGAAGCCATTGTGATGAATCCGGACTCCGTGACAGGCAAATTCCTGATGGAAGAACGCGCCCAGCGGCAAAGACGACGCCGCGGACTGGAAAAGGAACCGCTCCGCGTCCCGGCGGTCAGCGAAGCGATTGAGGGATAACTAAAGCGCGCGACTCGCCGACCCGCTTAACCCTGAAAAGATTAATTTTCCAAAAGAGCGACAATCTTCGCGCATTTTGTCGCTCCTTGGAGACGGCCATCGGTTTTCGCGAGGAAGCCGGCGCGATCCAGGTTCATCCGCGTCGGCTTCCCCGTTTTTTATCAAGCCGACAACTCTTTCAATTCTTGTTCGGCTCGTTCGATAACTCGCGCGGATCTATCAGTCAGCTTTCCGTCTTCGTCAAGAATCGGCGTGTCGAGAATGGCTTTAATTGCCTGAGCCATAGAGCAACAGGCCGCGATATTTTGTTTCTCCGCCGGATAAAAATACTTGAAATCATCCCCTTTGCGTTTGATCGTAGCCGCCATCTCGTTTACCATGGGCGTAAAGAGGCCGTCCAGCTTCTCCAATACCGAAGAAAACATTCTCGCTCTTTTTGTTATCCCGTCGCACATTGTCGCGGCTACGTCCATTTCAGCCGCGAAATCTTTCGCTTGCGCGAGATTGGAATAGGCCTTGTCCTTGTTCGCGCTGCCTTTCGCGGCCATAACGACGCCGAGGACGGCGAGCGCGGGCGCGGCTACGATTCCTCCCAGCACGGCTGTGCCTCCGGCCACGCCCAAACCTCCAGCGGCTAATGAACCGCCGCCAAAAAACGCCAAGGTAGCGTTCGTTGCGGCCGCGCCGCTCAGGGACGCTATGGCTGTCCCTGTCGAGGCCGCTCCGAACATCATGGCGCCCCCGTACGCGCCAAAAGCGGTCGCCGCGCCTATAACTGAACCGCCCACAGCGCCGCCGGCTATGGACGACGCCATGCTCTGCATCTCCCTCAATTCCTCAAAAGATTTCTTATCGAGACGGAGCTTCCCAAGCTCGTTTAATCCCCTGGAATGTTCAAATTCTACATTCTTCAATTTAGAGAAGGTGTCTATAAAATCCTTAATGCTATGATTTAAAATTTCAATCTTTGTTTCGCCCAGTTTTTCCAGAGCGTGGCCGGTCTGTTTGCGAGCCCTGTTGATTCTGGAAGTCGCGTTATCGACGATGTTCTGGGCTCTCTCGTTTGTCTTGTTGGCTTCGCTTTGATCCATGGCGCCCTTTACGCCCGCGCCCACACCGGCGGCGCCCACCGCTACGGCCGCGCCTATCACAATCATCGGAAACGGCATGTTCCTTCTCCTTATTTAATATAAATTAAAATTTAAACGCCTTGTCGCTTTCCATAAAATCTTCAAATTCATCCATCGTCCCAAAGATCGCTTCCTTGCCAAGCCCTTTGGTTATAATGTTCGAGCTTGCGATAAATCCGTCAATATCGCCTATCTCTAGCGCCCCCTTAATCCCCTCAAAAGCGCTCGCGAACATATCCGCGCGTTGAGCCAGATAAGTATTGATAGTTTTCTGAACCATACTTCTGAAGTCGCGGAGCATCCTGACGTGTTCCTCGCATTCTCTCTCGATTCTCTGCCGCTCCTCCCTCGCTAAAGAAGCCTCGTTAAGCGCGCTCGTAAGAATGCCGTAGCTCGCCGAAGATATGGCGTAACCGACCATCCCCCCAATTAAACCGCCGACAACCGGAATAGGTATAACCGCTTGCCCAATGGTCGCGAACATGGCCGAAGACACCATTCCCGTTCCTTTTTCGCCCAGCTCCTTAAGGCATTGCGTTCCTGAAATTTCTCCCCTGAAATATCGGAGCATTGTTTTGGATGTCTCCAAAGCTACGGTCGCCGCTATGCCTGGCAAATTGGTTTTGGCTAAAGCTCTCGCCGCGCCGGAACCGGAATTTTGCATTAATCCCTTCGCGGCCGATCCGCAAAAACCTGTCGCGTATCCGGCCGCGGAGCCTTTCGCCGCGGTAACCGCGACATTTTTGGCGGCTTCTTCAAATTTGATATCGCCTTTGACCAAAAGATACATATTCTGGACTATAGCTACGCCGCCGCCGACGACCGCGCCCATTTTGCCGGCTTCCATCCCGGCCCTGTGCGAGACGGAGCCGATATCCTTGAGCGTGGAAAGTCCGGGATCTGTCCTTGCTTCCATAGCCTCCCGGGTCGATACCTTGCTCTTGCGAATATTGCCTTTAATTTTTTTAAGTTCGGCGGCGCGCTCTTTTAATTGCGCGGCCCGCGCCCTGTCTCCCCTTGCCTCCAGAACCCTGGATTGCCTTTCGAGACTGGCTATATCTTCGTTAGCCTTTTTGATAATCCCGTCGTAATGATCGGCTGGAACTTCTATAGGAACATTCGCCTCATGGTATTTCTGGAATTTCCCGCTATTTAGCTTCGCCCACGCTTCCTCCGGCGAGCCGCCTACAAATTTCATTTGCGAGCCGGATCCGGCGACAGGATTTCCCGCGCCATCGACTTCGAGATGATCGTATAAAGGATCGTTCACTCTTCCCAGATCGTCGGTTCTGACTTTCCTGACTGGATCTCCATTAATCGCGCGCTCGGCGTTCGTCCGCGCGGCGTCTTTTAATTCCGCCGCGAAACCCGCTTGCTGTTTCAAATTGCTTTTGGCGTATTCTGGATTGATTTTGGACCGAGCGATATCGCGCAACCCTTTCTTGAGCGTCTTGCCGGCTTCGTTATCCACCCCCGTATAGGCGACGATATGCTCCTTCGCGGCTGATCCATAACGGCTAACAGTGTCCGCGCTCGCGCCTGTTACGGCGGCATCCAGTAAGCCGTCGCCTGATTTTTTATCGCCTTTCTTGATTTCCTTCATATTAATGTCTCCAAAATAACGCGCTCATAAGAGAAAATGGGCGGCGGTCGATTAATGTTCAATGTTCATGCAAATCCGGCATGGCTCGATAAGTCGCCCCGCTCCGCGCAGCGCCCGCAATGCCAGCAAATAGGGATGATTAAACATTCCGTCAAAAGAATATTCTTTTATAGGAACCGGCTCAAAATCTCCGGCGCAGGGAAACAAACGCCCGTCGGATAAAACGCACGCGAGCGTGTCGGCGTGCTCGCAATGGGTTCCGTTGCCGGTAGTATGTTTTATACTCGCCGCGTCAATCTGATCTGATTCCCAAACCAGATCGCCGAAGTTGCGATCGAACCCCAAGTCAATATTATATTGCGCCGCGTTGGCCCGCATTTCAGGCAACCAGCGGGATAGCTCCGCCCTCGAAGCCGACCGGATATGTCTGGCCATGGAGCCGGGATGCGAGCGCAACAGTTGCAAGGATAATCGTTTAATCCCCAGATCATAAGCGAGAGCTGGCATGCCGAGCAAGGACTTAAGATTTTCCTTGAAAACCGTCGCGTGAAATTGGCACGGCAACATCCCCGCTACCATGGCCGCGTTCTTCTTGAATCTTTCAAAGCCGCCGTTTTTCCGAAAGCGCTCGTATGACAGTCTATCCGCCGCGTCAACGCTCAATATGATATTTTTGATAGAAAAATTCGCCCAATCGCGGCATACTTTTTCAGTAAGCGGACCGCCGTTGGTTATTATTGTAATGGCTCTTGAATGAGTCTCGGCCAGCTCCATAAATCCTGGCAAATTATTGTATAGTAAAGGCTCGCCTTCCAGACCCACTATGACCCCGGCGAGCATGGGTAACTCTTTAAAAATATTTTTGACTACGGAGAGAGAAAGATCTCCGGAACTACAGGTGTTTTTCCCATCATGGTAATAGCAAAAGGGACAGTCAAAATTGCAATTTCTTGTCACGCCAAAAGCGAGATGGTAATAATCCTGCTTCCTTGGAACGAATACAGGCTCAAGATCCCTCGCGGCGCGCTCGACATATTCCAGGTTAAATTTAACGATGCCTTACTTCCTTTTTACTGTTTCGCGGCGATATTTTTCAAAAATATGCAACCCTGAATATTGCTTTTTATAAATTCGTCCGGCGACACATCCTTATAAAACACAGCGCGTCCAACCTCTATATTGCAGATTAACGGTCTGATTGGATATATGGAGCAAAGATTTTCGCGCTGATTAAAATATCGACACGCGCGTCCTTCCGCGTCCAGCAACCATTCGTAAGGCTTGCCGAACAGGCGCAAATTGCGGCAACACTCGCCGCATCGATCGCAGGGGAAAACGAGCTGTTTGACCATTTTTTTTCGGGAATTTTTACATTTATCCGTCTTGCGACACCTCGATCAATTTTTTTTGGGCTAAATACCAGAAGCTCGATAAAAGCTATATATAATACCTATCTTCTATCCAGCGGAAACTTTAGAGAACCGCGATTTCAAATTATTAATATTTTCGCGCTGGCTTCCTAAGCCATATCTCCCGCCAATTGCCCGCAGGCCGCGGCGATATCCGCGCCCCGGCTTTTGCGGACAATGCACATGACGTTTTTATCGTAGAGGTATTTTTGAAAGGCGGCGACGCTTTCGTCGGAGGGTCTTTTGAAGGGCAAACCCGGAACCGGATTGTAAATTATGAGATTGACTTTGGCTTTTGTCCGGCTCAAGAGCCTGACAAGTTCGCGGGCGTTTTCCAGGCTGTCGTTTACTCCTCCCAATAGCAGATATTCGTAAGTGATCCGCTCGCGGGTTTTTAGCGGATACGACGCTAGCGCGTCCATCATCTCTCCGAGCGGCCAGGACGCCGCGAAGGGCATTATCTTTTTCCGTAATTCCTGTGTCGGAGCGTGCAGGGACACGGCTAGATAGGCCAACCCAGATTCTCCCAGTTTTTCGAGGCCATCCCGGATACCGCAAGTGGACACTGTTATCCGTCGGGGAGAAAAGTTCATGCCCTTTTCGGAGGAAAGGCTCTCCAGGGCCGGGATAAGCGCGTCCAGATTCAGGAGCGGCTCGCCCATGCCCATAAAAACAAGATTACGCAGAATGGGCCAGTCCATTCGCCGGTCATCGAGATAATCGCGACCGATCAGAACCTGTCCCAGGATTTCGCCCATCGTCAGATTGCGTTTGAATCCGGCCTGACCGGTCGCGCAGAAGGCGCACCGCATGGGACAGCCGGCCTGCGTTGACAGACACTGGGACCAGCGGGTGTCGCCCGCGCGATTTTCCGCGGGCAGAAGCACCGTTTCTATCCTCGCGCCGTCGCCCAGTTTCAGGAGAAATTTTACCGAACCGTCGGCGCTTTTTTGTATTTTCTCCACATCCGGCCAGACTATCGCCGCTTTTTCCACGAGTTTTTGGCGCAGTTTTTTCGAGACATTTGTCATGGAGCCGAAGTCGCGGGCGAGATCGCGCTGGATCCAGCGCCAGACCTGCTCCGCCCTGTACCTCGGCTCATCCAGTTCTTCGACAAACCATTTTTCGAGATTCGGCAAAGTAAATTCGAGGAGATCGACCCGTCCGTCCGTCAACGACTTCGCGTTCATGCGCCTTATTAATCCCATATTTACGGTCATTGTCAAATTCGGCCTTTACAAGCGTCCGCTATTGGGTTAAATATGGTTTGTCAAACCATATTACCATAACTTGATATGCGGATATTTACCAAACCGCGCGATTTAGCCGCGCAATGTCGCGAGTGGCGCGCGGCCGGAGACACCATAGCTCTTGTTCCCACCATGGGTTATTATCACGCGGGCCATCAAAAACTTATGGAATACGGGCGCGCGAATGCGAAAAGACTTGTGGTAAGTCTTTTTGTCAATCCAGCGCAATTTGGTCCGGGAGAGGATCTCGCGGCTTATCCGCGCGATTTCGAACGCGACCGGGCAATCGCGGAAGCCGTTGGCGCCGACGCTTTGTTCGCTCCTGCTCCGGAAGATTTTTATTATCCGGATCACGCGGCGTGGGTGGTGACGCCGAATCTCGCCAGGGGCCTTTGCGGCGCGTCGCGGCCGATTCATTTTCGCGGCGTCTGCACGGTGGTTTTAAAGCTTTTGCTCGTATCCCAGGCTGATCTGGCGGTTTTCGGCGAGAAGGACTGGCAACAGCAAGCTATTATAAAACGCATGGTTCGCGACCTGAATGTTCCAGCGACGATTGTCGCCCTGCCGACGGTCAGAGAGGCCGACGGTCTGGCCATGTCTTCGCGGAATGTTTATTTGACTCGCGACGAAAGACGCGTCGCTCCTCATCTTCGCAAAGGTCTTGAACTGGCCGCGGAACTGACGGGCAAGGGCGTTCGCGAAGCTCCGGCAATCATAGCCGCCGTTCGCGATTATTGGCGTCGCCATATGCCTCAAGCCGAAACGGATTACCTGACTCTCGTCCACCCGGAAAGCCTGAAGGAACTACAATCGATAGAAGGTTCCGGTTTGCTGGCCTGCGCCGTAAAACTGGGCAAAGCGAGACTTATAGATAATATATTGTTGCAAAGGAGAGATTATGCACAATAAAGGCAAATATTATTTTACTTCCGAATCGGTCACCGAAGGCCATCCGGACAAGGTGGCGGATCAGATCTCCGACGCCGTTCTGGACACCCTGCTGGCGCAGGATCCCGACTCCCATGTAGCCTGCGAAACTCTCGTCACTACCGGCATGGCCGTAGTAGCCGGCGAAATCAGCACCAAGGGTTACGCGGATCTCCCCAAAATCGTGCGCGAGACGATTAAAAACATTGGCTATAACAGTTCCGAAATGGGCTTCGACTGGCAAACCTGCGCCGTTATTTCGTCCATCGATCATCAGTCGCCTGATATTGCCCAGGGTGTGAAAAAGGAGAATCCCGAAGAGCAGGGCGCCGGCGATCAAGGCATGATGTTCGGCTTCGCGTCCAACGAAACTCCGGCTTTTATGCCGGCGCCCATTTACTGGGCGCATCAGCTATCCCAGCGACTCGCGCGCGTCCGCAAGGATGGCATAGTCGACTTTTTCAGGCCGGACGGCAAAACGCAGGTGTCTTTCGAATACCAGGACGGCAAGCCTGTCCGTATTAATAATGTAGTAGTGTCCACGCAGCACGCGCCACACGTCAGCCAGGCCGACATCGCCGAGGCCGTGAAAAAGGAAGTCATCCGGCCAATCCTGGAAGAGTCCGGCTATTTTGACGAAAAAGATTGCGAAATTTTTATTAATACCACCGGTCGCTTCGTAGTCGGCGGCCCCATGGGCGACTGCGGACTCACCGGCCGCAAAATAATTCAGGACACCTACGGCGGCTCGGGCCATCATGGCGGCGGAGCTTTCTCCGGCAAGGATCCCTCGAAAGTCGACCGCTCCGGAGCCTATATGGGCCGCTATATCGCCAAAAATATCGTCGCGGCCGGTCTGGCTCCCGAATGCGAAGTCCAGATCGCCTATGCCATAGGCGTGGCCGATCCGGTCAGCGTGCTCGTCTCTTCCCGCGGAACCGGCGATATTCCAGACGAAGTTCTGACCAAAGCCGTGCGCGATGTGTTCGATTTGCGCCCCTATTTCATCAGCAAAAGGCTGGATCTGAAGCGTCCCATTTACCTCAAATCCGCCTGTTACGGTCATTTCGGTCGCGACCTGCCGGAATTTACCTGGGAAAGAACGGACGCTGTCGACGATTTGCGCGCCGCCGTTAAAGCCTGATTAGCGCATAATTCGAACTTTCAGGGCGACTCCGGTCGCCCTTTTTTAATTTGTAATCTCCGCGCCGGTAATTCTAATTCGCTCTGTTTAAATTGTTTAGTGATATTTTGTGGGAGACAACAGTACGCTTCGCTCTTGCAACGCGCTTCGCTTGCGAAAGCAAGTTTTCTCCCGCGGCCCGCTTTCAAAGAACTTTATCGCATTTGCTTCGGGACCGCCCTATGATAACATTTTAATGAACACAGCGTTATAATTTTGAAGAAGAAAATTCGCGCGACTCTTGCGCTTGCGGTCAGATTGCGCTAAATGTCAAAAAGAGCGAACATATCGACATATTGCCATGAGCGAACGGACATTATCCATATTGCGCCAGTGCGCCCCCATTTTTGTAATCTTGCAGGATGAGCGGCGGCAGGAGCTTCTTGAGCGCCTTTTTCAGAACGGCGAACTGACCGTCAACGCCCTGGCGGAAAAAATGACCATCTCCCGCACCGCTGTTTCGCATCACCTCAAACTGTTGAAACAGACCGGCGTGATAGCCGTCCGGAAGGCGGGACGCGAAAAGTATTGCCGCTTGTCGCTGGCAGGCTCGGTCGAACTGTTGCGCTCGTTGCTCGCGTCCCTGGAAGACGATCAAAAAAATATCGCGGAAAGGAACAAACAAACTTAAGCTCAATGGGCGACGGATTCCGTCGCGCGTTTGTAACCATAATC
>CAMWPE010000080.1 GCA_947176055.1 uncultured Desulfovibrio sp. | reverse complement strand
ACGCCGGAGTGCCGCCCGAACTGGAAAGCCAGCTTCAGTTTTGTTCCCACTCCGTCGGTGGCCGCGACCAGGGTAGGTTCGCGCATACCGCTTACGTCGGGACGGAACAAGCCTCCGAAGCCGCCTACTTCCGAGACGACTCCCCTGGTTTTTGTGGATTCGGCCAGAGCTTTGAATTTTTTAACAAGGCTATTGCCGGCTTCGATGTCGACCCCGGCGGCTTTGTAGGCGTCCGCCCTATTGCCTGCCATTAATAAGCCTCCTGTCGGTGTCGCGCTCCGCGCTTTACGCGATTAGTCCCAGCCGGAGGGCGCGAATCGTTTTTTCCCGCTCTCCGGGAGCCATTTCGTCGTTATAAAATACGCGCGGAAAGACTATACATCGCGCGAGGCCTTTTTACAATTAGCAAAATTTTCGGAAAGGCGCGGAGACCTTCCCGACCCCGCGGGAAGGCCCGGACAAAAAATTTTAAACTCCGGCGGGATAGACGTTTTAATCTAATCCTGATATTGAAAAACTATGAAAAAACAGATTGAAAATCTAATTAAATTCGCGCTGGTTCCTTCGGCTTTGGCGGTCTTCCTCGCCGGATCGGCGTTGGCTATGGCGTCGCAATCGCCCGGATCCATGGGCGCGCTGGAATCGCCCAATCTGGATATGCAAGAAGCGGCCAGGGATCTGGAGCGCGCGGGTCAGGCTTTTTCCGCGGGCGCGACCGCCGCTGGCCAGCTCTCCGGACAACAATCGGATCAGATGAGCTGGAGCGATTTTTCGAAGGGCAAGGTCGCCGCTCCGCGAACCGCGAGACCGGAAAAAGAACGCTTCGAGCCGCCCCTGGTCGGGTCGCCGGAGACCGGTTACGCGGGAACGTGGACGGATCCGGCCACCGGCGATATAGTGACTTCGGTAATCGCCCCGGCGCCCAGGCAAACGGATTCCTATTCGCAAACGCCCATCGTGATTCAGCCCGATATTGGGTCATGGAATTATTCCGGCTCCGCGTCCTCGCAAACCGGGAATTATCAATGGCCAGCCGCGCCGGGAAGCCCGGGATATCCGGAATCCGCGCCCAACTACAACGTCGCTCCGCCTCCTCCGTCTCAATATTATCCCCAGCATCCAGGAGGCTATTACCCGCCGACGCGGCCGAATCCTCCCGCCGGAGTGCAACCCGGCTATCGGCCGTTGCGGCCTAATCCGGTCGGGGGCTGGCAACAGGGGGGAGCGAATGGCCCATATCCTCCGCAGGGCGCGTATCCCGGAGGAGCCGCGCAACCCGCGCGTCCTTCCCAGCCGGAATTCAATATACCCGGCTGGAAACCCTTTCCTCCGTCCGGCAACAGGCCTTACCCCGGCGGAGTTCAGCCCGAATACAATATACCCGGCTGGAAGCCCTTCCCGCCGGCTGGCAATCAGGCGTATCCGCCCAGGGGGGGCGGCGATCCTGGCCGTCCCGCTCCCAGAGGCGCGTGGTAATGGCCGCGCAGCTCTTTGAGCGCGGCGAAGACAACCGGGTTAAATGTCTGGTCTGCGCCCACGGGTGCGATCTGGCCGAGGGGGCAACGGGTAGGTGCGGGGTGCGCGTCAATCACAGGGGAAACATGATTTCCCTCGTGGAGGACGCGGTAACCGCCGTCAATATGGATCCGGTGGAAAAAAAGCCTCTCTATCATTTTCTGCCAGGGACGCGGACTTTTTCAATAGGCAGCGCCGGATGCAATTTCCACTGCCGCTTTTGCCAGAACCATGAAATAGCGCGCGTAAACCCGCGTTCGACTCTGACGGGACGGCGGCTTACTCCGGAGACAATCGTCCGCCTGGCGCGGGAGAATAAAGCTCCAAGCATATCGTTCACTTATAACGAACCTACGGTGTTTTTCGAATTAATGTACAATACCGCCGGTCTGGCTAAGGCGAACGGACTCAGGACCATAATGGTCAGCAACGGTTTCATGAGCCCCGAATTTCTCCATTCCATGTCAAAACGCGTCGACGCCGCCAATATTGATCTAAAGGGATTCGGCAACGAATTTTATTCCCGCTATTGCGGAGGCAAATTGCGACCGGTGCTGGATAATCTGAAGAGGATCAAGGATCTGGGCTGGTGGCTGGAGGTAACCACTCTTCTCATCCCCCGCGTAAACGACAGCGAGGAAGAGACAGGCAAAATCGCGGAATTTATCGCGACGGAGCTGGGGAAAGAAACTCCTTGGCATATCTCCGCCTTTCATGGAGCCGCGGACATGATTAATCATCCGTCCACGTCGCTGGAGACGCTGGAGAGGGCGATGAAGACGGGAGTCGCGGCGGGTCTGAAACACGTTTATCTGGGAAATGTAATAACTTCTTCAGGCGCGAACACTTTTTGCCCTGAATGCGGCGTCAAGTTGATCGAAAGAAAAGGTTATAAAACCCGCAAAATGTTTAAAGGCGACGAATGTCCGCGTTGCGCCGCCAAAATAGCGGGCGTCTGGCATTGATCCTGGTTTATACCGGCGAAGGCAAAGGCAAAACCAGCGCTTGCGCGGGTCAGGCTATCCGCGCCCTGGGCGCCGGACTCTCCGTGGTTTTCGCCCAATTTATGAAACGCGACGGCGTGGCAGGCGAGCAGTTTATCCTGAAACGTCTGTTGGGAGACGATTTCCGGGCCGGGGGCATAGGTTTTTTTCGCGACGAAAATTCGCGCGAGAAGCAAACGCTTTCGGCGCGTCTCCTCCTCGACTGGGTTCTGGAAAAGAGACGGGATCTTGTGATTCTGGACGAATTCTTGCGGACCCTGGAGCGCCGTCTTTTAAGCCGGGAAGATATCGAACCCCTTCTTGAGCGCAAGGGCGACGTCGCGGCCCATCTGGTGCTTTCAGGAGCCCGCGCGCCGGACTGGGTTAGAAAAACAGCCGATCTGGTTACGGAAATGCGGGCGGAAAAACATTATTATCGCAATGGCGTAGCCGCTCTGCCAGGTCTCGAATTTTAATATGTCCGCGCCTGACACCCAATAACCGGCTATTGCCCGCGGATTTTCCGGATCCCGAAAATGAAGCCTCGCGTCTATATAGCTTCTTCAATTAAACATACGCATGGAGCGCGTTTACTGGGAGGCGAATTGCGCCGGCTGGGCTATTCGATCCTCGACTGGACGGAAAAAGCCATCCCGCCGCCAGGGTTAACTCCGGCCCAAAGACGGATCTGGATGGATACGGATCAGGAAGGGGGCCAGGTATACGAATTTTGCCGGAACGCCTGCGTGTCGGCGGATCTGGTTATTTACTACGGAGCGTCCGGCCAGGACGCCGGCGTGGAGATTGGGATGGCCGCGGCTTCCGGAGCGCCAGTCCTGGGCATTCGCGGGCCGCTGGAAGGACCAGGGCTGATGTTGCACGGAGCGGTCGACGCATGGACGGAGGACATCGGGCAGGCTATCCGGATTTTGGAGCGGTTGGCGGAATTTTTTAAATCGGGAGCCGACATAGCCGGAGAAAACGAGCCCGGCGTCGCCCGGCTTTGGTCGCGCGCGAAAGAGAGGATGGCGCGTCAGATCGCGAAAGACTGAAGCCCGCGAGACTCGACGAAGCCCCGAAAGACCGTATCCATATCCGGACGCGGCAAATCGTCGGGATAATAAAAGACTTTGATCAAAGGCGATTTAAGGTAAAAATGCCTTAAATAAAAGTTGTCTCCATTTATAGGCGCATATGGCGCGCCATACAAATCGTCTCCGGCCAGAGGATAGCCCAGGGCGGCGGCGTGAGCGCGAATCTGATGACGGGCGCCTTTCATGATCCGGCAGACTGCCAGGGTAAACTTCCGGCCTTTTTCCCCAAACACGCCCAAAGGCGTAAATTCCGTGCGCCCTACGCGCGGCGCGGCGACGCGAAGGAGTCGCGTTTTCCTCCGATCGCGGGTATCCAGCGCCCATGACGCGAGAGCGGGTTTAATCATTTCGCCCGCAAGAATCGCGAGATAATGTTTACCGCATAACTCTTTTTTCTCCAGATCGCGAAAGCGTTCGCAGTTTTCTTCATCGGAACCGAGAATCAGCCCGGAGGTTCCGAAATCCAGTCTTTGCAGAAGACGGGGAGGAGCCAGGACGAAGGGACGCGAAGCGCTCCATTCCCTCGTCCAGCGTTCGAAGGATGCTCCGGGACGACCGGCCAGCTCCTGCGTATGCAAGCCAGCCGGCTTATTAAAGATAAAGAATTTATTTTTTTCGCCTAGAAAAGTCGGCGCGGGGAGAGTTTCGCTTTTTTCTTCCGTCAAAAAGGAAATTCGGTCGCCCCTTTTCATACGGTAAGCGGGAGAGGCGACGGCTCCGTTAACGAGCGCGGATCCGTCGGTTGCCAGCCTTCTGCGCCCCCGCAAACCAAGATCGGGCAGAAACCAGGCAAGCGCGGCGTCCAGTCTGCGTCCAATTAAAGAGGCGGGGATTTCCCCGGCGATGTCAGGCATTTTTTTCAGCGAATTCCCTGAGGGTTTTGAGAATTGCTTCCGGATCGTGAGCGCGGGGATCGTTTTCGTAGATCATGTCGCGATCTATAATCCGCACGCCGAGTTCGCGCATAGCTTTTTCCATCGCGGGAGTAAAAGAGCCGGGATAAACGCCGCGTTTGCGGTCGATGAGCGCGTACTGGAGCAACCTTCCGTTTAATGCGTCCGGCGCGTCCTTTCGCAATACGTTAATAATGGTCCTGGCTTGTTCGGGAATAGTTAAACCCAGGGATTCCGGATCTTTCCCCGTGTTAGGGATAAATATTTTCACAGCGTCGGTCGCGGCCACCGCCGCCCCCACCCCGCGGGGGACAAGATTGGCGACAATGCTGGAATAAAAGCTTCCCATGGGATAGACGATTACCTTTCCCGCGCGTATCTGATCCGCCGCTTCCGGAAAGACATCCGGAAAGCATCTTACCGGCTCGTTTTCGAGGGCGGCGGCCGATTCATGCACCGTGAGAAAGAGCGAATCCACAGGCGATGGAAGGGATTTAAAAAGATGTTGCCCTATGATCGTAGCGCCGTCCTTCAAGCGCGCGCCCAGGTGTAGATTCGCGTTCGTTATGGGCAGGACGACGCCGCGGACGCGAAGGAGCTGGCTAAAGAAATTGACAGCAGGGATAAACTCGCGATTAAATTCCAGGAAGGCTCCGGTCACAAACAAATTGCCCAGACTTGCGCCGCGCGCTTCAAAATCGTCGGGCATGCGCTGAAAGAAGAAGCGCAGACAGCGAAGCAGGGAATCGCGGGTTTTTTCAGGGATGCCATTCCAGCCGGAAAAGAGAGTTTTCGCGTATTTCAGAAGCTCCGCCCTGACGACTCCGGGGTCTCCCTCCGTCGGGAAACGTGTATTCCACAGATTAATTACTTCCGGGCCGGTAAACGCTGGATCCGCCAGGGAGAGCATGCGGTTGCGCAGATCCCCTACAGCCGGTATCGCGAAAGTTTTGCGCAGGATCGCGGAGCTTCCGCCGGAATCGAACGTGGTTACAAGATGAACAGTTCGCGGATATTTCGTCGCCAGAGCGCGGGCCAGGCGCCGCAAGGCTGTGCCGCCGCTGAAAAATACAATTTTCCCGCCTCTCAAGGACTATTCTCCGGGCGGTTTAGGCCAAGCTCCAACATTCGCAAATAGAGCATTCTGCTAATCCAGGCGTCCGTCGCCGCGTAGGCGATTTGCTTGGGGGCGAGATCCCGCAAACTCCAATTGGAGCATTGGGATCCTTTGGAAATTCGCCAGCCAAAGACGCTGGCCGCGAGAGTGCGCAAGCCGCGGCTCTGAAATTTATTAAGCGCGGCCATCTCTCCAAGATCGACGGCGTTGCGGGGAACGAAAGGATAGGCGGATGCCAGCGCGCGCATATCGTCGCCAATACCGGCGCCGACTTTGACAACTTCCGGATTAGCCAGCAGATCGGCGCATGCTTTTCCAAAAGGCAACCACTCCAGCTGGATAAGATAAACGGCGTCGGCCGAAGCGAGCTGGATCAGGGAGGGGGGATATTTTTTTCCCTTCGCGAAGGAAGGGCGAGTTTCAGTGTCAAATCCCAGTATACCAGGGCAATTCAGCCCCGGCAACACTTCGGCGAGTTCTTCGCCGCTCCTTATCACGCGCACGTCGCCGTCATAACGCGTCAATGGCATCGCGTTAATCTCGTCCGGAGCGGGTTTGCGGCGCAGATATTCGAGGGATACGTCCATTTATTTGCCAACGCAGAATTGCGAAAATATCCGGTCAAGCGTCTCGTCGTATGCGGCCAGTCCGACGATCGCGTCAAGCTCGCGAGCGGCGGCGTCCAGCCTGACAAGACGGCAATCCCAGGGAATGTCTGCGGCGATATCCGCTAAAAGTTCCGATAATTCTTCTTTCGCGCGAGCCAGGGCAGTCGCCTGGCGGACGTTGGGCGCCAGCCCCTCCGCGTTCGCTTCCGCGACTGGCGAATTTAACAAAGCGTCGCGAACAAGAGCGGCCAAAGCTATTATATTTTCTCCTGTTTTCGCGCTTACGGCTATCGATGGCCAGCGCAAGGGAATTTCGAAAGCGGGAGCGCCGAGATCCAGTTTGTTGAATACAACAATTATATTTTCCGCGCCGGACAGACTCTCCAGCTCCTTCGCGAGGCTCGAAATTTCCTTAAGATTCCGGGAAGAATCGGTCGTCAGGAGGATAGCGTCGGCTTCGCGGGCCAGTTCCCTTGTTCTTTCGATGCCCATCAATTCGAGAGGATCGGAGGAGACCGCGTCATCCGCGCGGAATCCGGCGGAATCGATGAGACGGACAGGCAGCCCGTCAATATTCAGGGAAACTTCTACAAAATCGCGGGTAGTTCCGGGGATATCCGAGACAAGAGCGCGGTTTTTAGCGGAGAGCGCGTTCAGGAGGCTCGATTTTCCAGCGTTGACAGGTCCGGCCAGCAACACGGAAGCTCCGGTCTGCATGATATTCGCGCGGGAAGCCGCCGCGAGCAACGCGTCCAGGCTCGCGATCAACTCCTGGACGCGCTCCGAGAATTCGTCGTCGTCAATGGGAGGAATTTCGTCCTCCGGAAAGTCGACGCCAATTCGCGCGAGAGCGCGCAATTCGTCAATCTTTTCACGCATATCCGCGACTTTTTCGCCCAGGAATCCGCGCAAACGGCGCAGACAGAATGCGGCCGCTTCTCTGGTCGGGGCGGCGATCAATTCCGCGATCGCTTCGGCTTGGCTTAAATCCGCGCGTCCATTAAGGAAAGCGCGTTTGCTAAATTCGCCGCGCTCCGCGCTTCTCGCTCCGCGGGAGATAATTGATTCCAAGACGAGATCCGCGATAACCGGACTTCCGTGACAATGGATTTCCGCGATGTCTTCGCCCGTAAAAGAATTGGGGCCGGGCATGAATACGGCCAGAACCTGATCGAGCTCTTTTCCGGCTTTGTCCAGCGCGACTCCCAGACGCATCTTCCAGGGTTCGAAGGGAACGGAAGCTTTGCCGCTGACAAACACTTCATTTAAAATTCTGGACGCGTCCGGACCTGAAATCCTGACGATTCCGATCGCCGCCGGTCCCCTGGCCGTCGCGATAGCCGCGATGGTCGGCATTTATGTCCGTCCATTCTTTCTGGGAACTATTAAAACCTTTTTTAAAGGACCGTCGCCGGAACTGCGCGTCTGGATTTCCTCGTTATCCCGCAGACAGAGATGAATTACGCGGCGATGAAAAGAGGAGAGAGGTCGCGTGGAAAACGGTCGCCCCAGGCGCGCGGCCTTTTCGGCGAGCGCCTTGGCCATCTCGCAGAGTTTGTCTTCCTGCCTGCTGCGGTAATCCCCAATATCCAGGCGCACGCGAACCGCGGAATTCATTTTGCGCGCGAGAATGCGCGACGCCATATATTGGATAGCCGCCAGAGTCTGTCCTTCCCTGCCGATCAGCAAACCGGCGTCGCCTTCCCAAGGCGCCTTGATCCTCACCGAGCCGGGGACTATTTCGACGCTTAATTCGAGTTCCTTGCCCGCTATGGGCTCGAGCAATTTGCCGACGATTTCGCGGGCCGTTTTTTCCAGAAGCTCTTTGTCCAATTCGGCGAAGGACGCGAGGGGGGAATCGGTCAGCCCGTCAAAGGGATCATCGCCGTCGTCTGGCATATCGGAAGGAGAAGCCGCCGTTTTCGGAAGGCGCGCCGGCGCATCGCGAGAGAGATTTTGGCGCGCCGCGTCGCGTTTCCTGGATTTTTTTTGTTTTTCCGCGCCCAGATCGGAGGCGTGAGCAGGCGAAGCTTTCATCGCGCCCTCGAGCAGATCCAGAACGCTCTCCGCGGCCCGCGCCTTGCGCGCCCGAATTTTTGCTTTCCGGGCGCCGACTATGCCGAAGATGCCCGATTTGGCGTCCTGAATGATTTCTATTTCCAGTTTTTCGCGGGGCGCGCCGTAAAAAACCCGCGCTTGATCAATGCAGTCATCCAGATCCTTTCCCTGGAATTCCTTAAAATTTTCCATATGCGTTCCCGGAGGGCTTCGCGCCGCAAAGCGTTCGCCGAACAGTCAAGATAACCGGACGCGACAAGGGCGCCTGCCGAATCCCTTATCGCGTAGCTCTAACAAGTTTCGCTTGAAATTGTCCCTTAACGGCGAGGCGACATCCCTGGACGACAATTCCGCGACCGCGTCGGCTTCGCGAAGCCGCGGTTGGAGTCGGTGAATTTCGTTTCCAATTCGCCGCCGCGAGCCGCTAACGTTTTGTCCCGGCGTGTTGGGGCGTCGCGACGCGGCCGCTTTTGCGTCTTTTCGCTTTGCGCATCGAAAGCCATTGTTGAAAGATCGTCAAAATATTATTCACAAGCCAGTATATGACAAGGCCGGAAGGGAAATTCAAAAATAGCACTGTGAAAATCAGGGGCAAAAACATCATTATTTTCGCCTGCATGGGATCGGCCGGAGCCGGACTCATCCTCTGCTGCAAAAACATCGTCGCGCCCATGACAATGGGGGTAATATAGAGGGGATCCTTGGCGGAAAGATCCGCCAGCCATAACACATGCGTGCCGGGCAGATAGGTGATAAACGAAGCGTGGCGCAGGGCTATTGAGGAAAGGAGCGCCTGATACAATCCAAAAAATACCGGAATCTGGATGATCATGGGCACGCATCCGCTCATGGGATTGACCTTGTAGGTCTTGTAGAGCGCCATAATCTCCTTGTTCATTTCCTCTTTATTCTCTTTATACTTCTCCCTTATGGCCATCATCATCGGCTGCAATTCCTTCATTTTTTCCATGGAACTGTAGCTTTTGGCGGTGAGGGGCCAGAATACGGCCTTAATGAGGAAAGTGAGAAGGATAATGGCCACGCCCCAGTTATGGACATAACCGTAAAAGAATTCGAGCAACCAGAGCAGACCTTTGCCGATCATGCTAAAAAAGCCCAGATTGATGCTCCTGGCCAGCTGATCGGACACGTCCGCGAGCAAGCTCCTGACTTTGGGACCCATCCAGTAGGAAATCTCTATTTCGCGCTGTTCCCCGGGTTGAAGCACGAATTCTTCGGCTTCGAGGGACACGCGGTAAACGTCGCCCTGAACTCTGGCCCTTACTGTGCCTCCCGCGGTTTCCGCCGGAAGAATAGCCGAAAGGAAGTAAGTGGTCATTGGTCCGGCCCAGTAAATATTGCCGGAAGCCTGGATTCCCTGGGTACGCAGAGTTTTTGTGGAGGATTCATCGTCGAGGGAGCCGTTGTCGTCCCAAGCCACGAGCATGGAATCGTACTGTCCGCCGGACAGGCCGTTGGAGTCCATAGCCTGCGTATAGGCGATTCTCGCGCTTCGCGGCTGCTCGCCGGGGTTTGAAACGACGAGTTTTTCCTTGATCAGATAAACGTCGGCGTCAATGGTAAATTCCCGCCTGATGCGCAAGGTGTCCGCCATACCGACGACGGCGAAGGTTCCCGTTTCTCCGGCGCTTAAGTTCAGATCGCGGACTTCCTCGTCGCTCCACTGACCAGAAC
>CAMWPE010000079.1 GCA_947176055.1 uncultured Desulfovibrio sp. | reverse complement strand
GGCCTGCGCCTTGAATTTCGCCATTTTGCGACCGGGCTTGCTCGATATGGAGACCTGGAAAAAAATGGGCGGTCCGGACTATGTCATCCCCCCAAAAATCGCCGCCCTGTTCCGGGCGAACAAATACGACGCGGCAATCGCCGATCTGCGCGAGCGCGCCGAAAAGAATCTGCTCCCGCAAGGACGATGTCCGGAAAAAACTCCCCGCCAATGTGTTCGATGGAAGCGAGGCCGAGTACAACCTCGAAGTCGCCCGCAAAAACGGTATGGACAAGTCGGCGATCGCCCTCATGCGGGCTCTGCGCTCCAGCATGGAGAGAATGGAAAAGAATAAACCCCCGGCCGCGGCCCAGCTCGTCCGGGAGCGCGATATCCTGCGCGACTATCTGAACGACGTCGCGGCGGGCAAAATCGTCTGGCAACCGGGCATGGCCAACGAGTTGCGCGGCGCCCGCTCGGATCTGAAATGGCTGGAGACCGACGGCAAGACGACGAAGCTCTGTATGAATCTCCTGCTTTATCTCGTCCTGCCGGCGGCGGCGATTGCTATCGGGGCGCTCGTATTCTCCGGTATGGAAATTAATCCGGTAGTCGCCGCGAAAAACTTTTCGGACTCGAAATTCTTCAACGTAATTAAATGGGTTCTCTATATCGTCTGCGGTCTCGCCGGGCTGGCTGCCGGGGGCGCGGGCGCCATCCTCGGGCTTTTCGTAGCCTGGGGTTTAAGTAAAGTAATCGAAACTACGGCGCGCGGCGTATTGACCGCGCTTCCCTTAGTCCTGTGCGTCATGGCCGTCATAGGGCTCATCGCTTACTGGAACTGGCAGAGCGGCGGGAGCAAAGTCCGGCATAACAATCGCCGCGTCGATCGGCTTAGATCCCTGCGGCGGCATATTCTGGCGCTGACCCGGGATTGAGGCGTCCGCTTATC
The DNA here is from genome assembly GCA_947176055.1 of uncultured Desulfovibrio sp. Taxonomy (GTDB): domain Bacteria; phylum Desulfobacterota; class Desulfovibrionia; order Desulfovibrionales; family Desulfovibrionaceae; genus Desulfovibrio. The sequence goes on along the minus strand of CAMWPE010000079.1, from coordinate 9,115 downwards.
CTGGCATATTTCGCTTGAAACTATCCCTTTACGGCGGGGCAATGTCTTGTGAACTATAATTTCGCGGGCGGTTTCGGGCCGCAAAGTCGCCATAGCGCGGGCTATTTTCAATAAAGACGCGCTGCAGGGTCGCGGCCGGAGCGGAGATCTACGCGCCCAGGGCAAAGATCAAGCCGTTGGCCGCGCCGTGGAAGTATTTCTGGCCATAAATTATGGCCGTTCGCCGGATTCGCATGGCCGGCCATGGCCCAAACTCCAGGGGCAGCGCTCGCAAAAGCGCCGCGGCCGTGGGCGTGACGAGTTCGCCGGCGTCGATGGAGCCCTCGAAAGGACGGACGGGCAGATCGGCGAGCAGTCGCAACACGGCGGGCGCCGGAGCGGGAATGAGACCGTGGGCGCAATTTATCTCGCCGTCGGCCATGGGCAAGGGGCCGCAAACGCAGGTCGAAGGGGACAGGAGAGCGAAAAGCTCGCAGACCAGGCAGACATCGAGGACGCTGTCCAAGGCGCCGGCTTCATGAAAATGAACTTGTTCGATATCGACGCCGTGAACGGCGGCTTCGGCCGCGGCCAGGACCTCGAAGGCCGCCTTCGCCCAGCCCTTTGGAGCCTCGGCCATATCCGAGGCGTCGATTATCCCCAGAATATCGGCCAGATTGCGATGCTCATGCTCATGGGGCAGGTTTACGACCGCATGCCAGCCCGCGACATGATTGACCGCCCGGTGACGGATAACGACGGTCCCGGCAAGATCCGGCATGATCTTGCGGCAAAGGCCCGCCAGCCATTCGTCGGCTTGCGGGGTATCCGGCGCGAGGCCGGCGGCGTCCATGTTCAACGTCGCCAGACCGGCCAGGAGCATATCGCCGCTCGCGCCGGTATGCGGGCGGATAGTCAGAATTAGCGATTCGTCGGTCATAATATTCCCAGGACGCGGGCAGCGGCGCAAGCCGCGCCGTAGCCGTTATCGATGTTCAGGACGGCTACGCCGGAGGCGCAACTTGAGAGCATGCCAAGCAGAGCCGCCTCGCCATTCGCGCCAGCTCCGTAACCAATGGACGTTGGCACGGCGTAGACAGGTTTCGGGCAAAGGCCGCCTATGACGCTGGCCAGCGCCCCCTCCATGCCGGCTGTTACGATTACGGCGTCGTGGGAATTGATGTCCGGCAGGCTTTGAATGACCCGCCAGAGACCGGCGACGCCGCGATCTTCGTACAAGGCGAACTTTATCCCCAGATATTCCAGGGTGCGGGCGCACTCGCGGGCCACGGGCGCGTCGGCCGAACCGGCCGAGAGCACGCCTACCGAGCCTTTGGCCCTGGGCGGCAAGGGCCTGACGAAGGCTGTTCGCGAAACTGGATCATAATCGTATTCGCTCATAATTTCCGGAGGGACGCGACCCGCGACTTCTTCGTCCAGGCGGGTAAAGAGGATCGGCGGCTCGCCGGCGGCGAATTTTTCCAGCAATGAGACCAAAATGGGGAAGGGCTTGCCCTGCGAGTACACGGCTTCGGGCAAGCCGATCCGCGCGGCGCGTCCGTAATCGAAGAGGACGCCGGATATGTCGTTGACTTCGGTCATTCCGCGAAAATATCCGTCCGGACTCCGCTCCGCAAGGCGATTAGTGGCAAAAAGTTGCCCATTTTTGATTTAAACGCGAAGGCCGGCCCGAAAGCCGGCCCAGTCCGGAAAACGGTATCAATTATTTAAAACAGCATATCCTTGCGGACGAAGTAGGATTGCGGATGGCCGCAGGCGGGACAGACTTTCGGCGCCGAAGTTCCGGTGACGACGCAACTGCAACGCAGGCAACGCCATTCCGTGGGGATCTCGTTATTGAACATCGTGTCTTCCTTGATCATGCGGGCCAGTTCGAGATAACGGGTCTCGTGCAACTTTTCGGCGACGGCGATGTTGCGCATACGGGCCGCGATTTCCGGGAAGCCTTCTTCCTGGGCGATATTGGCGAAAGTGGGATACATGTCCGCGTATTCTTCATGCTCGCCGGCCGCGGCTTCGATGAGGTTGTTGTAGGTGTCGGAAATTACGCCGGCCGGGAAAGTTCCGTGAATTTCCAACGCGCCGCCTTCGAGGTATTTGAAGAGAACCTTGGCGTGGGCTTCCTCGTTCCAGGCAGTCTCCAGAAAAATGTCGCGGACGAAAACGAAGCCATCCTTTTCGGCCTTGCTGCCGAAGAAGGTGTAACGGTTCCTTGCCTGGGACTCGCCGGAGAAGGCGGTCAGGATATTTTTCTCTGTCTGGGTGCCTTTTACGGATTTCATAAATTCCTCTTTTTTTTTCGGGTTAAAAGATACTGCCAATTATTTAAGCGCAAATTCGCCCCGCCGTCAAGAGACGCGACCGCTTTTTGGGCTTTAAATCGCGAAAGCGCCGCTACGCCGGTTCTAGCGCGGAGCGAAAAGGCAAATTGCCAGAGCGTTCAAATCGCGCTAAAAGTATATTTCGACCGGTCGGGCAAAAATCCGGCGATTTTACAATTTACATAATCATTGACATATAGCGGGGGGAGTGTCATGGGCGAAAAATTTGACGCGTCGCGCGAGGAAATGCGGAAGAATCCGTCAGTCTGGCTGGTAACCGGCGTCGCCGGTTTTATCGGCTCCAATCTCCTGCAGGCTCTCCTCGAGCTGGATCAAACCGTTGTCGGACTGGACAATTTCCTGACCGGTTATCAAAAAAATCTGGATATGGTTCGCGATCTGGTCGGTCCGGAGCGGCGAAAAAAGTTCAGGTTTATCGAGGGGGATATCAGGGACGAGCGGACCTGCGCCAGGGCTTGCGCCGGCGTCGATCATGTCTTGCACGAGGCCGCGTTGGGCTCCGTGCCGCGCTCCATCGAGGATCCCATCCTTACCAATAGTTGCAATATCGACGGCTTTTTGAAAATGCTGGTCGCAGCCCGCGACGCCGGGGTCAAAAGTTTCGTGTACGCGGCATCCTCCTCCACATACGGCGACTCGCCCGAACTGCCCAAGGTCGAGGACAGGATCGGCCGGCCGCTTTCGCCCTACGCGGTGACAAAGTACGTCGACGAGCTGTACGCGGACGTTTTCGCCCGTTGTTACGATTTCGCCTGCGTCGGCCTGCGCTATTTCAACGTGTTCGGGCAACGGCAGGATCCTTTCGGAGCCTACGCCGCCGTAATCCCGCAATGGGAGGCGGCCCTGCTCAAAAACGATACTGTCTATATCAATGGCGACGGCGAGACCAGCCGCGATTTCTGCTATATCGACAATGTCGTCCAGGCCAATCTGCTGGCTAGCTTCGCCCCGCCGGAAGCGCGGAACAAGATTTACAATGTGGCCTTCGGGGAAAGGACGACGCTGAACGAGCTGTTCGCGCTCCTGCGGGACGAGGCCGCGCGCCATAATCCGGACGCGGCGAAGGCCACGCCCGTTTATCGCGATTTTCGCGCCGGCGACGTCCGCCATTCCCTGGCCGATATAAATCTGGCTAAAAATAATCTGGGCTACGCGCCGGAAATAGACGTCAGACGCGGCTTGCGCCTGGCCGGGGACTGGTACGCCGCGAATCTGTAAAAGATCGGGCCCGGCGCGCGCCGCTCTTTATTCCGCCGCCCGGCTTTTTATCGGCTCGTTGGTCGGCGAGAGTCGCTGTTTTTTCCCCGGCGACGCGCGATCGGAGCCTGCTCCGCCGGTCTCGCGCGGGACGGGCGCGACTGATTTTCCGCGCCGCGGGTATTTGCTTTTCTTTAAAAAAAAGCTAAAGTTGTCCGGAATATCCGGCGCGTCGCGTTTCGCGGCCCTGTTGGTCCGGAGCCGCGGCCGGCGCGAAAGATATAAAATCAAAGCTGGAAGGAGACAATAATGGCGGATCCCCTGGAAATGCAACGCACTTACGCCCTGGTGGGAACAGGCGGTTGCGGAAAGACATCCCTGGCCGAAATGCTCATGTTCGACGCGAAAGCCATCAGCCGCATGGGCGCCATCGAGGAGGGCACTACGGCGCTGGACTACGAGCCGGAGGAGGTAAGACGCAGGGGATCTATCCAGCCGGGCCTCGCGACTTACCTCTGGAACAAAAACCGCCATTTTCTTGTCGACGCGCCCGGCGACGGCAATTTCACCGGCGATATGGAATATCTGCTCAAGGCTGTCGATAGCGTGGTTTTCGCGGTCGACGCCGTCGACGGCGTCCGGCCACTGACAAAAAAAATCTGGTCGCAGGTCAAAAAGGAAAATTTGCCGGCCCTTATCGTTATCAACAAAATGGACAGGGATCGCGCCGATTTCCAGATGGCTTTCGATAGTCTCTCGCATCTTGGCGTCAAGGCCGTCGCCTTGCAGATTCCCATAAAGCAGAACGGCGAGTTTATCGGTTACGCCGACGTTCTCTCCGGCAAAGCCTGGCGTTACGGCGCCGATCTGGCGCTCTCGCCCATGGACGTCCCCGCCGACCTGGCCGAAGAATTGAGTCTTCTGCGCGACGTGTCCATCGAGAATATCGCCGAAAGCGACGAGGCGCTGATGGAGAAGTATCTCGAGGAAGGCTCCCTCTCCATAGACGATCTGAAAAGAGGTCTGCGCCTGGGCGTTATCAGGGGCGAGCTTACGCCTGTGGCCGTCTGCTCCGCGCTGGAGAACAAAGGCGGGGCGAAGCTACTGGACATTATCGAAGCCCTTTTGCCCTCTCCCCTGGAGCGGCCGCCCTTTGTCGGCCAGGACGGCTCCTCGCGTCCGTCCTCGCCCGACGCGCCCGTCGCGGCTTTCGTGTTCAAGACCCTGTCCGATCCCTATTCCGGCCAACTCTCCGTCATGCGCGTCCTTTCCGGAACATTGTCCGGCGATCAGACCCTCGAAAACGCCAGAAGCGAGGAAGCGGAGCGCCTTGGCGCGCTGCTCTTCATAAACGGCAAAACACAGACGCCGGTCAAGGAAAACGCGGGCCCCGGCGCGTTGGTGGGCGTGGCCAAACTGAAAAACACCCGCACGGGCGACACCCTTTGCGACGAAAAGGCGCCATTCGCCCTGGCCGTTGGCGAAACGCCTCCCCAGCTCATTACCTACGCCCTGGCTCCGAAGGAAAAAGGCGAGGAAGACAAGGTTTACGCCGCTATCCAGAGATTGCTGGACGAAGACATAACCCTGCGTCTGGGCCGGGATGAGGAGACCGGGGACATTCTCCTTTCCGGCATGGGTCAGTTGCATATCGAATTGGCCGTCGAGAAGGCGAAGCGCCGATTCAAGATCGACATTATCCTGAAAACGCCGAAAGTCCCCTATCGCGAAACCGTGAAAGGCAAATGCCAGGTTCAGGGCCGGCATAAAAAGCAGTCCGGCGGTCGCGGCCAGTTCGGCGACTGCTGGATCGAAATGGAGGGCCTGCCCCGCGGCTCCGGCTATGTGTTCGAGGACGCCATTGTGGGGGGCGTAATTCCCCGGCAGTACATCCCGGCCATTGACAAGGGCATACAGGAAGCCGCCGCGCGGGGATTCCTGGCCGGTTGTCAGGTGGTCGATTTCCGCGTGAAAGTTTACGACGGCTCTTACCATACCGTCGACTCTTCGGAAATGGCTTTCAAGGTGGCGGGATCCCTGGCTTTTAAAAAGGCTATGGAATCCATGAAACCCGTTTTGCTCGAGCCCATAGTCCTTTTGACAGTCTCCATTCCGGACGAATCCATGGGCGACGTCATCGGCGATCTCTCCTCCCGCCGCGGCAAGGTGCTGGGATCCGATTCACAGGCCGGAGTGACGGAGATCAAGGCCTATGTGCCCATGAGCGAAGTGTTGCGCTACGCGCCGGATCTGCGCTCCATGACCGGGGGGCAGGGCTTTTTTACCATGGAATTTGATCATTATGAGGAAGCTCCCCAGCCCGTCGCTGACAAGGTCATCGAGGAGCACGAGAAGGCCAAAGCCGCCGCGAGCTGATTTTTGACATCTGGTTCCGACGCTCCCGGCGTCCGGCTTCTTGACAGGATCGCGCCGTATAGCTATTTGTTCAAGGAAGAATCGGAATATTCCGATTAAATTACTTTATGGAAAACCGGAGGATAAAATGGGCTATCAGGTAACAGTGGACGTGGACAAGTGCATCGGTTGCGAACAGTGCGTCAACGTATGCCCCACGGGCGTCTATGAAATGAAGGATGACAAATCCGATCCCGTGAACGAGGACGAATGCCTGGGTTGCGAATCCTGTATCGAAGTCTGCGAAGGGCACTGCATCACGGTCGAAGAGCGCTAGCGATTCCGCGGCCGCGTTTTTCCGCGCGAAATTCGCGGCCATGGCGCATCCCCTCGCGGGATAAATTCCGTCCAGCCGCGAACGGGCGTTCCCCGCGAACCAAGCCTGTCGCGGCGCGACGGAATTTAAATTTTTTATTCTCCCGCCCGCGAAATTTTCGTCTATTCCCTCGTCCCGCGCGTCTCGCGCGGGACTAAATTAACACCAATTTATTATGCCGCAAAACGATTCGGACTATAAGCCATATCCGGAACTCGCGCCGATTTTTAAGAGTTACGAAGCCCTGCGCGACGCCGCCGACGCCATTTTTTCGCGCGTGGAGCAAACTTATCCTCATTGCGTAAAATGCGCTCCCGGATGCTCGGACTGTTGCCACGCGCTCTTTGATCTACCCTTGGTCGAGGCGATGTATATCAATCGCGCCTTTAAGGACGCCTTTCCCCACGGACGCGAAAGATCGGACATCCTCGAAAAGGCGGCGGATGCGGATCGGCGCCTCGCGAAAACGAAAAGGGACATGTTTCGCGCCGAGCGCGCCGGAACCTCGACGGAAGAACTCATGAATGAAACGGCGTCCCTGCGGATGCGTTGCCCCTTGCTCAACGCCAAAAACGAATGCTCCCTGTACGACAAGAGGCCCATTACCTGCCGTCTCTACGGCGCGCCGCTGGACATCGGCGGAAAGGGTCATGTGTGCGGCTTTTCCGGCTTTAATCCCGGCGAACCTTATCCTACGGCGCGTCTGGAAAAAATTCAGTCCAGGCTTGATCAACTCGGGGGCGAAATAGAAAAAATCCTTAAATCCCGCTTCCGGCTGACCGATATTTACATGCCGCTTTCCATGGCGCTTTTGACCGATTACGACGACAAATTTCTGGGAGTCGGCGAGGAGCAACCCGAAAAATGACCAAAGCCAACGCCGCGCCGTTTTCGCTCTTCGAGGAAGATAAGCCGGATCCGCTCACCGAAGAGCAGGAGCGCTACAAACGGGCGATCTATGAAAAGCTGAATCCCCGTCGCCGCAAATTTATCGACAAGATCGGCTACGATGTCTGGAATCCTTTTCAGGAGCCAAAAGAGCCGCTGGATATCCGCAGGGAGCGCGCCGGACGGACTCTACAGGAGCTGGCTCGGGAATTTATGCGGGACGCGGGGAACGGCAAAAGCGCCGAATGGAAGAAAGGCGCCATGGAATGCGCCATGGGCATAATAAAAAAGGACGAAAAATACCAGGGCGTATTCGATTTTTGCCTTTGGTACACAAAGTTGCTGGAAAAGGAAGGACAGGGCGATGAAAGCTAGATACGACGATATTGACGAATACATCCGCGACTTGCGCGAAGAAATAAAAACCAACGACAAATGCGCCAATCATTATTATAACCTGGGTCTGGCCTTCCTCTCCAAAAGGGATTTCGTCGCGGCCGAAGACGCTTTTTTGAAGGCCGTCGAAAACTCGCCGCGTCTGGCCGAAGCCTATGTGCAGCTGGGCGGAATTTGCCAGAGCCGGGGGGATCTGGACGGTTGCCTGCGCTATAACGAAGAAGCGGCCAACCTGCGGCCGAAATTCGCCATCCCGCAAAGCAATATCGCCTACGCGCGTTTGCAGAAAGGCGAGCCGGACAAAGCCATGGAGGCCATAGCCAAGGCGCTTCAATGGAATCCAAATTTTACGCAGGCGAAAAATGCCCTGGGCATAGCTCATTATATGAAGAAGGAATATGGCGAGGCGGAGAAAGTTTTTCTGGATCTGTTGCGCGAGCAACCCGAATTCGCGCCGGCCTGGCATAATCTGTCCCTCAATATGTTCGATCAGGGACGCTTTGACGAGGCCGTCGAAGCTTCGGATCGCGCCGCCAACCTGGGCTACGAAATTCCGGAGGGCTTTCTGAAGGAACTCGAACCCTACAGAAAAAGAAGCTGAACGAGAAGAGCCGCCGTCTCCGGGAGCGGCGCCTTTATAGTCGCCCCGTTCATATCGAACGGCGATTGTTCGCGCCTGGCGACGCCGCGCGTCGCTCAGATTTTAGAATACTAATAAACGCTCTGTTTAAATAGCGAGACGATATTTTGCGGGAGACAACAACGCGCTTCGCTAGCGAAGCAAATTTTCCGCCTCCTTTCAAAGCGCTTTATCGCGTTCTCTTCGCGCGGGCGGAATTGAGAGCTCGCTAAATTTTAACAAAATATTTTGTCAACCGGTTGTTTGAGCGCGGCGTTAATAAAAGGATCCTCGTTGTTTATTCGATCTCTGGATATTTTAACAGGATCCCCTTTATTTTGTCACCCTGCGGATGGCGATCAATTTGTCGTTCCAGTAAGGCTTCAGGTTTTCCAGGCGCACGCGCTTGCCAGAGCTGGGACTGTGCACAAACTTGCCGTCGCCCGCGTAGATGCCCGTGTGTAGGCCCCGGGGACTGCGGCTTACGCGGAAAACCAGAATATCTCCGGCCCGGGCCTGTTTTCGGCTGACCTTTTTGCCAGTTTTGGCCTGATCCGTAGTCAGCCTTGGCACATCGACCCCATGTTGCTTGTACGACCACCAGACGAGACCGGAGCAATCGAAGCCTTTTTTGGGCGAGGCTCCCCCCGGACGATATTTCGCTCCCATCTGGGTACAGGCGATCTTAACCACTCCCGTCGCGTTTTTAGGCGGCTCCAGTCCCACCTGGCCCGAAGATCCAAAAAAACCGCAACCGGTCAGGCACAGAGAGATACCGATCAGAATGGCTGCGTTGCGAAAAAAAACGGGCATTTTCCCATGTCCTTATGGCAATTTCCCATAGAACTCATCCCCCAGACAACGGAACCGCTTCCGTAATTTCTCGCTCGCCGCTTCGCCGGGCCCCAAAACGGATTGGGAAAGTATATTTCTGTTCGCTAT
>CAMWPE010000078.1 GCA_947176055.1 uncultured Desulfovibrio sp. | reverse complement strand
CATAATGATAGGTGGCCTATGAAGAGCAGATTTTTATATACCAAAAATTTTTTATATACAATAATCTAAATATTAAAATACTGGTTATATACGTTTTTTATGCTTGTCCTATAATACGGTGTTAGCAAATGAATTGTCGAATGGGAATTTATTAGGACAAGCTGAAATAGGTAATCCAGACGCGCAACGCAAATTGGCAGATAGTTATTACGATAATAAAGAATATAAGCAGGCTATGGGCTGGTATATAAAATTGGTAGAAAATGGAGATTTATTATCAATAAACAGGCTAGGAAATTTTTATCATGAAAGATACGGAATAAAAAAAGATTTGAAAGAAGCGCGTAGGCTGTATGAAATCGCCGCGCAAAACGCCAATAAATTCGCGCAATATAATCTGGGAAATTGCTATTTTCATGGCGAAGGAGGAGAAAAGAGTATAGAATTATCTCTTAATTGGCTTAATCTTTCATGTAAGCAGGGGCATAAAAAGCGTGCGAATATATTGACTATATATTACAGAAAATTGAAAACCAGAACAAGCTTAATCAGCAAAATGTTAACGATGCCAATTACCATATTGTTTGCGCTTATAAAACTGATTCGAGTACTGGCGAAGTTATCGGCATTATAGGCGGAGTCGCCGCGGCATTAATGTCTGGCAGAAAATTCATCGCTACTGATCTTGCGTCCGATTTCCTGTCCGATACAGTAACGCATCAGATAGAATGTAGCACAAAACAGGCTGTAGATCGTTACAATGCCTACTATTTTTTCAGCAATGGCAAAAAAAGGTTTAGAGAAGCGGAGCGCTACACGGTAAGAGATAATGGATCTACAAATAAAATTAACCTATCTAAAAATTCTCTTACTTCCCGGTTGGATTTCATTGGAGTTACAATCCCTATTCGCGCTAATGGAACCATTAACGACACAACTTTCTTTTTTAAAGTTGATCCCAAACGCAATACGATAGAAGCTGTGGACGGAGATCTCTTTATTAAAGAAATAGATAGCCAATATGTCCCAAAAAACTGAAATATTCGTCGGCGAATAAAATGGCAAAGGATACGCGCTACTCCTGTTCCCCCTTCCCCCCCAATCCGTATTTTGTAAGACATTTATTGCATAGCGTCGCCGACGCCTGCTCGTCGTCCTCGCCGCCGGGGCGACGGTTCAGAGGATTGCCGCAGAGCATGCAGTAGTCGCCGGCGTATTTGAGCAGGGAGTTCAGTATGGACTCCCCGCTTTTTTTCTGACGTTCGAATCGCTCCGATTTGCACTCGGCGTAAAGCGCTCCGTAGCGCGGATATAGAGCGGTTATAACGACGGGAAGGCCCAGCTTGCTAAATACCAGCATGGCGCGTTCGGCGATCTGCCGCCAGCCCTTCGGGATCTCGATATTGGCGTCGTTGGCGAAAAATTCCGGAAAGGCGGCGGCCAGGGGGTGGCGATCGCTTTTGCCATTCGCCGCCGGCTCGTGAATGTCCGGCGCCGGACCGGCGAAAGCGGGTATATCCGGAAAAATATCTTCGTCGTCCATGGCGGGACGACGCGTTTTTTTGTTGGGGCTCCCGGCCTCCGGCATACTTTCCATTTTTTTATTCTTGCGCTCCATTATTATCGCCGTCCTTTTCCGGTCTTTCTCTTTTTCGATGAGCGCCTTGCGCGCCTCCGCGAGATCCAGAATATCTATTAGCGAAAGGTGTTCCGGAGCGGCGCCGTCGTCGCGCTCCGGCGCGGGCATGGAATCGAGGAGCGCCTTCGTGTTCTCATAAGCGCCCTGAAAGGTCCTGATTCCGGACGCGTGTTCCCGCGTGTCGTTGTTGTAATGCGCGACGAAAGCCTCGCCGGGCTTAAGATCAGCGAGGACTATATGATCGTCATGCTGTCTCGCTTTGGCCTGCGTGAAAGAGTCGGCCGTGTAAAAAAATATATTCGCGTTGCAATTGCTGACCAACGATTCCACTTCGCCTATGTTGTCGCCCTTGCTCGCCAGCGCGGCCATCGATTGCGTCGCCGCCAGCAGGACGCCGTTAAACTCCCGCGCCAGGGAAGCGAAACTGGAGTCCGAATACCTTTTAGCGGACAGATCGGCCACGCTCTGGAACTCGTCGATAATCACGCAGACTTTTCGTCCGGGCGGCAGGGATTTGCCGTGCTTGATAATCGCCTTGTAGATATGGGTCAAAAGGACGCGCCCGAGGGAAGCGGCGGCCGGACCGCATTCGGGATCAAACTGGATAATGTCTATGAGGTTGTCCCGGACAGTGGGATTCATGTCCAGACCCGGGCCAGCGGGATCCGAAAAATATTTGATTATTCCGGGAACCTCTACAAAGTTTCGCAGGGTCGTCCGGATCTGCCCCATCTGGTAATTCATCTGCTCGTAGCGCGAGGGAGGCGTTCTCTTCCTCTCTTCGTCAGTCTGGGGTTCGTTGAAAAGATGGAACGGATTGCTCTCGATAGCTTTGCGAAAACGGACTTCCTCTTTGCTGGCGGCATCGAAGACAAAATCCCTGTAAAATTTCCACAGGCTGGTCGACGAATAGCTGTCGTGGATCATCTCGCAGACCAGTTGCGGCGTGACTGTGACCGAAGGCAGAAGCTTGCCTATTTTTCGCAACAGAAAACAGCAATCGACCGTCTGCGCGAATCCCTTCACATGGAAATCGTAGTTGTGCGACATGCCTCGCATCATGGAAAAAGTCATGTCGTCGAAGATTTCGTAAATTTCGCTGTCCGTCCTGCCCGCGAGCAAATTCATTCGCTCCGAACCCGGAGTCGTCCCGCGCAGTCTTACATCTTTCTCGCGGCCGCAGAGTTTGGCCAGTTTCAGGGCGTAATCCGCGAGACTGTCCTTCACGGCGAGAATAATCACGCAATGACCTTCGGCGATCAGCCTATGAGCGGCCGGCAACAGACAGTTTGTCGTCTTGCCGGAACCCGTGGCGCCGAAAATTATGACATGGTGATTAAGATCGCCCGCCGTCAAGCCGTCGCCATTATCAAAAGGCAGAATAAAAGGCTCGCGCCTCTCTTCGCCAGCCTTTTCGCCGTCGACCGGCCGACCGCCAAACCCCAGCTTTTTGCCCATGTCGCGCATCCTCGCGTTCCTGTTCGCCCATTTCCGCCCGACGATTTTCGAGTATGGCCGTATGCCTTAACCCGCGAGCGGCGTGAGTTAAAATATAATAAAAAAGCCTATAAGCCAAATTAATGGATGACGCCAAGCCGGCATAGCCTCAATTTTGTAGCAACTGGCATAAAATGACGCGCGCTTGATCGCCGGTCAGGCTTTTTCGGGAAGAAGTCTGGCCCCGAGGGCGGCGATTTCGGTAAGCTCCGCCAGGCAGAGATCGTCGCGGGCCTGCAGGGTCAATCCTTCGAAGAAATTGGTCAGCGCGCCGGCGATGGCCGGGATATTGGCCGTCACGGGAAGTTGACCGTCTTTGAGAGCCGCCATGAGCTTGGCGCGGAACATTTTTTTCGTGTCCCGGCGCAGGACGGATATGGCATTCAAGACGCGCGTCTCGCTCGCGGGCAAGGTCAGCGCGGTATAGACGGTCAGGCAACCGCAGGGCGCGTCGGGCAGGAGGAGAATCCTGGCTGTCTCCCGGAAAAGATTCGCCGTTGCCGCGCGGATATCCGGCTCGGCCATGAACCGCGCGAAAGCTTCGCGCCAATAGGCTTCGCGGTAATACTCGAGCGCCTCGAGAAACAAATCCGCCTTGCAACCAAAGGCGCAATAGAGGCTGGGCGATTTTATACCCATGGCTTCGCAGAGCTGGGCCATGGTAGTGTTAAGATAACCCTGGCTCCAGAATACGCGCAAGGCGTCGCGCAAGGCCCGATCCCGGTCAAATTCCCTGGGTCTGCCCCGCGTTCTCTCCTTTCCCGCCTTGTCAGTCATGCCCCCGTCCGGATTTTCGGGATTTATAGCCGCTTCGCCTCGCGCTATTTTTTCGTATTTTATAAAAATTTAATTCATAAATTAATATTTGCAAATTATGTGTTAATTATTACAATTTTCCCTATATGGGCAACGACGGGATAATGACCCGGCGCGATTTCCCGCGCGCCGGAGCCGCCAGCCGCGAACAGGCGCGAACCGTCGGAGCTGATCCCATGGCAAGGGAAAATAAGGCAAACTATGGCCGCAGGAGGAAAAATGGAGAGAAGGATGAAAATTGTTTACTGGAGCGATTACGCCTGTCCCTATTGTTATATAGGCGAGGCGAGGCTTTTAGCGGCCATCCGCGAGCTGGGGATGGAAGACGCCGTAGAGCTCGCGCCAAAGGCGTTCGAGCTGGATCCGGGAGCGCCCAGGGAAGTCGAGTCTGATACTTTGACAAGATTCGCGAGAAAGTACCGCCTCTCTCCCCGCGAAGCGCAAGGGCAAATCGATTATATTTCGGCGCTGGGGCGCGATTGCGGCATCGATTTCCGGTACGCGACGACTCAGTACACAAATACTTTCGACGCGCACAGACTCATGAAACTCGCGCTCTCGAAGGATGACAGGGAGATAGCGGAAAAAACCAACAAACTGCTTTTCGACGCCTATTTTACCAAAAATCTCAAGCTCGCGGATCATGAGGTTTTGCTAAATGTCGGGCGCGAGGCCGGGCTGGATGAAAAGGAAGTCCGCGAAGTTCTGGATTCTGATCGTTTCGGTCCGGAGGTTCGCGCCGACGAACGGGAAGCGACGGAGCGCGGAGTCAGGGGCGTTCCCTTTTTCTTGTTTCCGGGCGGCGCGACCATACCGGGAGCGCTGTCGCGGGAGGATTTCGTTTCCCTCTTGAAAAGGGAAGCCGGCGCGATCTCCGGCGCCCAATGCGGGCCTGACGGTTGCGTCTGGAATGGCGGGAAATAATTTTTTAGAAAAACCGGCCATTAAGGGGAGGACAAAAGAAAAAATATGTCATAAAACTGGTCAATTAATTCTCCGGCGAGCCTGACCGCGAAGCTTCGGGAACTTTAACCGTCCGCGCGGCTTCCCGGCGCGAAGGCTGTCGCCCGCTTTCTCCGGCCGTTCGGACGATTGCCGGAGACTGGCGAAATATGTCATAAGGAGACGCCGTGTCCTTCTGGAAAGATCTGAATGCGTTTCTTGTCAGCGGCTCCCGCGCTTACGCGCGCTGGGATCTGGAGGTCTCGACCAATATCCTGAAACGCCGCAAAAAGCTGTTGCTTATTCTGGCTCTCGCCGTGCCCCTGCTCTACCTCGCCGTAGGGCACGCCGTCGAGACGTCGGTAATGCTCGGCGGCAAGACAGCCTACGCGCCGGCTTTTTACACTCTCAATATATTTCTGGCGGCCATTGCCGTTGGCTTTATCGCCGGACTGATTACGGGCTGCATTGGAGCCGGCGGGGGTTTTATCATTACTCCCGCGCTCATGGCCGTAGGGGTAAAAGGGATTCTGGCCGTAGGCACGGATCTTTTCCATGTTTTCGCCAAAGCCATAATGGGCACCTCCATCCACCGCAAGCTAGGCAATGTGTCGGTCAAGCTGGCCATAGCCTTCCTGGGCGGATCCTTGCTTGGCACCATCATCGGCGGCGCCCTGAACAAGGGGCTGTACGACGCCAATCCCCTGCTTTCGGAATTGTTCATAAGCTCCATATACGCCGTGCTTCTGGGCTTTCTGGGTTTTTACGCGCTTTGGGATTTCCTGGGATCTCGCAAGAGTCCGGAGGCGGCGGAAGAAGCGGAGCCTGGACGACTGGCCGCGGGCGTTCAGAAATTGAACATTCCTCCCATGATCAGCTTTGATGAAAAAGTCGCTCCGGGGGGTCGCCGGATTTCGGCCTGGGTAGTGGGGGCCGGCGGCGTGATCGTCGGTTTTCTCGCGGCCATCATGGGCGTGGGCGGCGGTTTCGTAACTTTTCCCATGTTCGTTTACGGTTTTGGCGTCTCCGCCATGACCACCGTGGGCACGGATATATTCCAGATCATCTTCACGGCCGGTTTCGCCGCCATAGGCCAGTACGCCATTTACGGCTTTGTGTTTTATACCCTGGCCATAGGCATGCTCCTGGGTTCGCTCCTTGGGATCCAGGTCGGCGCGCTTACCACCACTGTGGTCGGCGGCATGGAGATTCGCGGCTTTTACGCTATCTCCATACTTTCCGGCTTTGTGAATCGCGCGGCCGTTCTGCCAAAAAGGCTGAATGAACTCGAATACCTTGCCTGGCCCGCTGGAGTCGTCAACTTCATCGAGCAGGCTGGCAATCTGATCTTCTGGATGGTAGTGGGCGTTTTCGGACTCTGGGTCTGCTGGAAATTCCTCGCGAACCTCAAGAGACTGCGTAACGGAGGGGAAGTATGCTAATCGCGAATCGCAAAGAATTTACGAAAGGCGTCATCCTCCTCGTCTCTTTCGCGGCTATGTTCGTCCTGATTATGTCGCCCGTGTTCAAGGATCCGGCTGGAGCTCCGCAAACCGGCCTGGAATACGCCGACAATATCTTCAACGCTTTATCGAAAGGCTCCTCCTATTTTATTCCGGAAGTCCGCGAATCGACGCGCGCCGTCATGGACAAGCCTGTAAATATGGAAGTGAGCATTGGCGACAAAAGCCTGACGCGCCTCGCTCTGGCCGTCCTGGAGAAAAGCGGCGTCGACGCCGGGGAGACAGCGACGGGAGCCATATCCCTCCGGGGCAAGCTGGGCGATTTGTTCGCTCCCGCCATCGAAGTCTCCGATTTGCTTTATCACAACAATGGGTCCGCGGTCAGCGAGATGTACGAAGAAAATTCGCCCACGTCCGTCGCGCTCGTCTGGTGGCGGATTCTCTCGCCCATGGTAAAGGCATTCCAGAAAAAAAACGAGCTGGACGCGGCCAACGCCGTGGATCTGGTTATTCGCAAGGGCATCGAGCCTGGCAATAATTTCTTTGGCATCCGGCCCATAAAAATTATGGAACATATTCCGCTGGTCTCTTTCCTCCTGGCTTTTTACGTAATTTACGCCATTTGGTACGGCTTCGGAATATACGGCGTTTTTATAGGCCTGGGCCTGACCGGCGCGAAGAAATCCGGTCGGGGGCAATAATCGCGTTCCGGCGCCCGCGTCGCCGGCTTTGCCCAAAAGCGTCTTTTATAACGCGCGATTATTGAAAATAGACGGGCTATACGGCGGTTTTACCGCGCGATGCGGAGCGCGCCCGGACGTCCGCGCCTGTCCCGTCAAACATGGATCCCCAAAGCGGATCTACTCCGCCGTCAGGGGGTTGTGTCAAGGGAACTTTGCTATGGGGGCAATCGCGACTCGCCTCGTTCCGTAGCGAGCGTCTGGAATTGATATTTGAAAATTATTAAAGTTACAGGAAAAAATATAATGATTCAAAGAGCCGAAGTAGCAGACGTTTTCGCCGAAAACGCCTATTTTTATATTGACGACAAAACCCGCCAAGGCTTCGTCATCGATCCGGGAGCCGAAGGCGAGCGTCTTTACGATCTGATCAAACGCGAAAATCTGGATATTAAAGCGATTTTGCTCACGCACGGCCATTTTGATCATACCGGCGCCGTCGAATATCTGTCGAAAAAGCTTGATATCCCTTACTATATTTCCCAGTCCGGGCAGGCTTATCTGACCAATCCGCGCTTGAATCTCAGCGAGGAGTGCGGGCGCTATATAGTCCTGCCGGACGCGAAGTTTTTTAATGACGGCGATTTTCTCTCCTTGCCGGACAATCCGGAATTTGGTTTGCGGGTCATAGTTACGCCGGGACACACCCCCGATTCCGTAACTTTTTACAGTCCGGAGGAGGGGGCGGCTTTCGTCGGCGACGCCATATTCAAGGGAAGTCCTGGGACGTCCCAGTTCCCCGGCGGCGATCAGCGCGAGCTTTACGCCAGCATAATGAACAAGATTCTGACCTTGCCGGACGACACTGTCTTGTACTCCGGTCATACGCCGCCGACCAGCGTGGGCGCCGAAAAACCCAATTACCTTGGTTAATCGCGTCTATAAGAATAACCCGCGAAAATAAAGGGAATCGGATGATTAAGGACGTTAAGGACACGCTTCTGGATCGCCGGAGCGTCCGCCGATACGAGCGGGAAGCGCTCGCGCCGGAAGATCTGGAATTTATTCGCGAAGCGATTCGCAATACGCCGACCAGTTACAACGGCCAGCAGTTTTCGGTTATTGAAGTATCCGATCAGGGGATCAAGGACGAGCTCGCGGAGATCGTAGGCCAGAAACAGCTGAAGACGGCCGCGCTCGATCTGTGTTTTTTGAGCGACTATAACAAGATCCGCGTCGCCGCGGAGGCGAAAGGTCTGAAATATCCGCCTTTTCAGGATACAACGGATGGCCTGATGGTGGGCGTAATCGACGCGTCGCTCGCATTAATGAGCGCCGTCGCGGCCGCGAACTCGCGCGGGCTGGGGTGCTGTCCCATTGGCTACGCGCGGACAGTCAATCCGGCGCGAGTTTCGGAGCTTCTGGAATTGCCGGACGGCGTTTTTCTCGTCTGCGCCCTTTCCATAGGCATTCCTCGCGAAATACCGGATTTGAAGCCGAAGCAACCGGCCGATTTGCTATTTTTCCGCGATAAATACGGCGTAGCGGCTATGCCGGAAAAATTGCTGGCCTATGATCGGGAAATTATAAAATATCATGAAACCCGTTCGGAGAACAAATCCGGCGAGGACTGGATTGGGCAAATCTTGAGTTACTATAAAGAAGGCCTGACCTACGATATGCTGGCCGCGCTAAAGGCCCGCGGTTATGGCATGGAGAGTTAGCTAAAATCGGGAGAGCGGCGAAACGATGCCAGGATCTCGCCGCTCTCTCGCGTATTTGTATTGGTTAGTCTCTCAGTTTATTTTCAAGCCTGGGACAAAGAAGATCCGGCGAGAGCCGTTTTTTCATTTTCTCCCGCTTTTCCGCTTATTTCTTCTCAGGCGGCTCGGCGCATTCCTTCTATTTTTTCTCCGTCGGAACTACCGCTCCGGCGTACTTATTTTTCATAAATTCGGCGATTCGCGGGCTGGCCAGGGCCTTGTATAGCTCGATCAGCGCGGGCTTTTGCAGATCTTTTTCCTGAACGGCCAGGACATTGCCGTAGGTGGCGGCGGCAAGGGAATTGGCGGCCTCGACGGCCAGCGCGTCGGCGACTTTCAAACCGCCGAGGATGGCGTAATTGCCGTTAATAACGGCCAGATCGACGTCGGGCAGGGAGCGGACCAGCTGCGGCGCTTCAATTTCCTCGATCTGGAGTTCGAAGGGATTTTCGACAATCTCGCGGGTAGTGGCGGCCAGACCGGCGTCCGGTTTCAGGGTGATCAACCCTTGCTGTTGCAGGAGATGCAGGGCGCGGCCTTCGTTAGTCGCGTCATTGGGCACGGCGACTACGGCGCCTTTCTTGATTTGGGTCAGATCTTTCGTTTTGCCGGCGTAAATGCCAAAAGGCTCGTAATGCACCGCGCCCAGGGACTTGAGTTTTGTCCCTTTCTGTTTATTGAAATCGTCCAGATAGGGCCCGTGCTGGAAGTAATTGGCGTCGAGGTCGCCGTTGTCGAGGGCTACATTGGGTTGCACGTAGTCGGAATATTCTATTATGTCCAGAACAATGCCTTGCGGCTCGAGAACGCGGGCGGCTTCGGCCAGAATTTCCGCGTGAGGGGTCGGGGAGGCGCCCACTTTCAGGGTTTCGGCGGCGTTGGCCGCGGCGCTCAAAAAGCCCAGAGCGAGGAGGGAGAGAAGGATTTTCTTCATTTTCGCGTCCTGTGTTTGAAGTTAGAAAAACGGGATGGCTAGCGCTTGTCGCAGCGCCGCGTAGCCCAGTTGCCCAATGACTGAAAGATCTGGACAATGATGATCAGAAGGATGACGGTGACGATCATTATGTCCGTTTGATAACGGTTATAACCGTACATGATGGCCAGCTTGCCCAGTCCGCCGCCGCCGACGGCTCCGGCCATCGCCGAATAGCCGAGGATCGTGATGGCGGCCACGGCGCTGCCATTGATCAGGGATGGCAATGCTTCGGGAATCAACACGCGAGATATGATTTGCCAGGTCGACGCGCCCATGCTCTGGGC
>CAMWPE010000077.1 GCA_947176055.1 uncultured Desulfovibrio sp. | reverse complement strand
TTAAAATAGCCGCCATGGTTGGATAGGGCGTATATGCCCTTTTATACTTTTTTCCCAGCGCATCGTTCAGTATAAAAAACTCTTCGAGTCTCTCCAGGTCGCCGGTAAAGACGGCGTAGAGAGAATCCAGAATTACGGCGTTGTCCCCTGGCTCGCGTTTCAGCGCGCCGGCGGCGAAACGGGCGAAGGCGGCTGCGTTGTCTTCCCGTCCAACGATTTTTGTGTTCGAAAAATCGAAATATACCGGAATCTCCTCTCCAAAGAGTTTAATTTTATAGGGGGGTATGTCATTGCCGGGACGCGCGGAGAGGGAAGCGGCGTCCTTCAGGGCAAGCTTGTCGGCGACGGTTTGCCTTGACATGCCAAATGCCAAGGGCATGTCCAGAATATGGTCCGCTCGCGGAGCGTCGATAAGTTTTCCCAGATCATCGACCCGGGCCTTGAGAACTTCCAGCGCGGCCTCCTCCGGCTTTTTATTGTAAGCCAGATTTTCGGTCATCTCCGCGAAAAGGCTTTTATGCCATTTCCTTTGCTCGTCCAGCAGGACAATTTTTTCGTTGCCGCGGAGTTCCGACATGAGCGATTTGAATCTGGCGTTCAATTCGCCATCGAGTTTTTTGAAATCCGGATCCGATTCGTAAAAACGATCATAGGCGAATTTGCCGACCGCCGATATTTCGATCGGCGCGAGACAGAAAAAGGCGGTCAAAAGCGCGACGAGCGGGGTTTTTAACATGACGGTCTCCAGCGACGACATATTTGACGATAGCTTATCATATATAATTACGAAAATTTTGTACACCCAACGCTCGGCGGCTCCTCGGAAAAGCCGGACAAATTAAATAAAAAAGGCCGGCTACGGCCGGCCTGAAAAAACTCCCGGCGTTTCGCGCTATTTGGCCAGGGACAGAATGACTTCGGCCAGCTCCACGCATTCCTTGGAGTGATGGGCCTTGCCGTCGACGACTTTCTTCGCCATTTCGATTTCGTTGGCGCTGGGTTTGCGGTCGGGGGCGGCTTCGGACAGGACGGAGCCGGCCAGGGATTTTTCGATTTCGGAAGACTGTTTGTTGCGCAATACTTCCGCGGCCAGATGAGCCATTTTTTCGCTGGTCTGTTTGTCGGCCATTGGTAGATCCTCCACTGGTAAAATAAAATTATGCCCGGGCCGCGCGAGAGGTTTGGCCGGACGATGACGCGGGAAATCCATCAGGCAATTCCCACATTTAACGTACAGTATTTATAGGATAATGCAAGATTTTAAATATATTTTTTAGAATTTCTCTATGATTGAGGAAAAATTACTACGAGCAACATTTTGGAGTCGGTCAGGGCTTTCACGGCGTGCGGCAAGCCGGCCGGCATGACGACGCATTCGCCGGCGGCGGCCTTATGAGTCTTGTCCTCGATGGTCATTTCCATCTCTCCGGTCAAAACCAGAACGAAGGCGTCGCCGGTCGACTTATGCGCGCTGATGCCTTCGCCCGCGGGCATGGCGAACAGGGTGAGACCCGCGCCCGGGGTCTGGGCAAGAGTTTTGCTGATTACCTGTCCGGGAATGCAATCGATTTGCGCGACGAGGCTCAACGTTTCGCCGATCTGGATATTTTTGATTATTCCGCTCATGTTTTTTCCTCCTCATGGACAATATTATTAAATAGCGACCTGGGGAGAGAATAACATAGCGTGGGGAATTACGGCAAGCTCCGCGGAGCCGCGCGTCTTTTTAACTGGCAATTGGCGAGCGCCTTTTATATAATATCTTCGCGCCGTCGGTTCGCGGCGCGTCAAATCGCGAGCGATAAATATCAGGAGGAAGCATGAGCGGCGAAGATAAAAAAATGACGGGAGTTACCCAGAGCGAGCTTTTAGCCGAAGATCCCGCGCAGACGAGACCGCCGGCCCAGATATTGCTGGAAGACACCAACCTTGTCGACTCTCCCGCTCCGGAGGGGACGCCCTCCGCGTCCAGATCCGGTAAGGCGGAAGAAGGGGGTCCGGACAAAAAGCCCATGAGCGGGGATGGCGTTTCGCAGGCGGAGCTGGTGCGGGAAGATCCGGCTCAGACGCGCCCGCCCGCCCAGATCCTGCTCGAGGACACATCCGTAATCAAGGAGTAGCGGGCTCGCGGACAACGCTGTTTTCTACGCGCGCCGGCCATAATGCCAAGTATAGCGGGGAATCCGGTTCCCCGCTTTTTTTCGCGTCGCGAGGGCGGGCGCGGGAGCGAATTGACGCGGCCCGCCATAGCGGTTCCGCGAAGCGTCGAGCCCGCGTCCGGTCCGGCAGACGGGGAATTGTCTCAAAACGGACCCGCGTCGTCATTAAACGGCGACATCAACCGGAACGCGCGATAAAAACGTTCCGGAGATGATTATTTTTTATAAAATCCTCTTTACAGCGGGCGTTTTTTGCGATACGGGCGTAATACTCTTAAGAAAAGGGCAATGTATCCGATAAAGTTGTCATAATCGTCATTTATGGCAATGTATATCGCAGGTGAGATGAAAGTGTCCGACAACGCTCGTTCCCCTCGCGGCGACAAATCCGTGTTGCGTCGAATGGCGCCGCCTTTGGCGTTTATATGCGCCTTGTCCCTTCTTGTAGTATTATGCTACGAATCCGGCTACACGGGATTGCCGCCCACCGAAAAGCGTTACACAGCCGCGAAAGCGGGCATCGAAAATCTTAAGCTTGACGCCCGCAAAAGCGCCCAGCGCGAATCCTGGGAAAAGCTGGCCAAAGAATTTCAATCTATCTACGACGCCGATCCATCCTGGCCAAATCGTCCCGCCGCTCTTTTCCGCGCCGGCGAGAGCCTGGAAGAACTTACCAGGCGCTCCTGTTCCCGGGCCGACGCCCGCAAAGCCATCGCCTGTTACGAAAATCTTGCCTTGCGACACGCGTCCAGCCGACTGGCCGACGACGCGCTTTTCCGCGCCGCCAATCTGCGCGCGGCATGGCTAAAGGACGACGCGGGCGCGCTGGCTCTTTTGAAACGTCTGAAAAGCCAGTATCCCCGCGGCGATATGGTCGCCCAGGCCATAGCGCTCGAGCGCGCGCTTCTGGCGTCGGCCAATGGGAAGACTTCGTCCGAAGATCTGCGCAAGGCCGCCGCAACGCCGCCGAAAATAAAGGACGAGGCTCCGGCGGAACTGGCCCGCGTTTCCAAAAATAGTTTCGCCGGCGATCTTCCCCTGCGCTACAAGGCCGCCAAGTCCAGAGCCGAATCCTTGCGCGCCGACAATACCCGCTCCTGCTGGCGGCAACCCTGGGAAGAGTTGCGCGAGGAGTTTCTGCGAATATATAAAAGCGGCAAAAACAGGCTCGCTCCGCAGGCCCTTTTTCAGGCCGCCGCATGCCAGCACGCGCTGGCGCAATGCTCGCGCCTCGACGCCGATCGCAAAAAAGCCCTTGAAATGTACCTGGATGTTCCCAAACAGTTTCCGCGCCATTCTCTCGCGGACGACGCCTTGCTGGCCGCGGCCCGCGTCCAGAGGGATTTGCCCGCTGGCAAGCAAAAGGCCCTCACCATTCTGGCCAGGTTAACGCGGGAGTATCCCTCGGGCGATATGGCCGGCGACGCGAGACGCCTGCGCTCGCTCATCGAAGGCGAAAACTATCAGGCGGCGGCTTCGCGGGAAGCGGCCAAAGCGGCCGGCGCGAAAGCGAAAAAGACCGTCGCGCCCGAATTGCAGGTGCTTTCCTGGGATTCGCCCAACAAAAATTGCGTGCAGATCGTGCTGGAAATGTCCGCGCCGGTGAAGTACACGGCTAAATTGGAAGAAAAGAAAGGGAAGCAACCGGCCCGCCTGCTTCTAAATCTGGAAAACGCCGCCGTAGTAAACGACGTGCGCAAAGGCGTGACAGTTCAGGGCAGCCTGCTTAAGGCCGTGCGGGTGGAATCCGCCAAAAACGGGCCCACACTAAAATTCGATTTTCGCGACGCCCGGAAGTTTGACGTTCGCGCGGAGAAGAATCCGCCGCGCATTATACTTTCCGTAGCCGCGGGAAACGCCAAATTGCCAAAAACTTCCAACGATACTCTGGCGGCTAAAACCGCGAAAACGACGGAAAAAGCCGCGCCGATCCGCCAGGTAAACGATCTGGCCGCGCAACTGGGCCTCACAGTGCGCCGGGTGTTCATCGACGCCGGCCACGGCGGAAAGGATCCCGGGACCAATCACAACAATATTATCGAGCGGGCGATCACCCTGGATTTAGCCCGGGCCGTGGGCAGGTTACTTACGGCCAACGGGCTGGAAGTGGTCTACAGCCGCTCCGGAGACAACACCGTAAAATTGAGCGACCGAGCCCGCCTGGCCAATCGCGCCGGCGCGGATCTTTTTGTCTCCATCCATGTGAACGCCCACGAAAACGCCAATATTAACGGCTTCGAGACATATTATCTCGATCTCGCCTCCACGCCGCAGGCGGCGAGGGTCGCCGCGCTGGAAAACGCGGGAAGCGACAGGCGGGTGAGCGATATGCAGAAACTGGTGGCGGACGTCATGCTCAACGCCAGGGCCGGAGAATCGCGGCGGCTGGCCTCCGATATCCAGCGAGCGGCGATGTTCCGTCTGAAAAAACGCGAATTCGCGACCCGCGACAACGGTGTAAAATCCGCTCCCTTCCATGTCCTTTGCGGCACGCGAATGCCCGCGGCTCTCGTGGAAGTAGGCTATTGCACCAATCCAACCGAAGCGCGCAACCTGGCGCGCCCGCAATATCGCAACGCCCTGGCCGAAGGGCTGGCCGAGGGAATACTCGCGTACCGGGATCGACTGCTTCGCAATCGCACCGCGGCGACCGGCTTGACTGGCAAGAAATCCGGCGCTATGTAATTGCGACCCTTTATCCCCACTCGCGGCGAAATAAGCCCGCGCGCTTTTTACGAGCCTCGAGGAAGCAACCCTATTATCCGGAGCGGTTGAATGCGCGGAATTTTTGCGTTTATTTTGGCCTTTTTTCTCGTGTCAGGCGGCCTTTCATTGGCCGACGACGCGCCGGCCCCAGCCCGAATCGGCGTTGTGGACATGCAGACGATAGCCATGGAATGCGACGCGGCCCAGGCCTTCAAGGAGCAAATGGAGTCCAAATACGGCAAGGAGCGCTCCTCCCTTGAAAAACAGGGCCAGGATATAAAGAAACAGGCCGAAGCCCTGAAAAATCCTAAAACCAGCGAGGCGAAAAAAGTCGCTTTCCTGCAATCCAGGCAAAAGCTGGAGCAAACCACACGCAATTTCATGCGCAAAGTCGAGCAGGAAGAAATTAAATTTCGCCAGGATATGGTCGCCATGGTGTTCAACGCGGCCTACGAAGTCGCCAGGGCCAAAGGCTATAATTTCGTGGTGGACGTAACCGGCGGCGGCGTTCTTTACGCCGATCCTTCGATGGATCTGACCAAGGACGTGCTGGCCGAGGTCAACAAAATCTATAAGGACAGCCTCGCCAAGAAACCGGCGGCGAAGCCCGAAGCCGACAGCAAGGCGAAGAAATAATATTTCGCCCGGTTAACCTTTTTCGAGCCTCCCGCAAGGGAGGCTTTTTACAATTCCGTCGCTGAAAATTCAGCCGCGGCTCGTCCCGTCGCGAGGCGCTCCGGGCCGCGCGGGGCGTTTAAATCGTCGGTCGCTCGCATGCTTGACCGGCTATCCGCGCTACAATGCCCCCCGGAATTTCGTCGCCGCGAAATCGCCTCAATGTCCGGAGACGCGGCAAGCGAATAAAGCTATGGCGGGCGGCGATTGAAGATAACCCCCCGCTATGACGCCTTTGCCGCGCGAAGCGGAGCGCGCCAGGACGCCCGCGAAATTATCGTTCAAAGGAATTTGTCTCGCCGTTAAGGGATAATTTCAAGCGAAACATGCTATAAAATGAGCGGAGACCTCCATGACAATGAATATTACGGAAATCCTGAAAATCCTCCCGCATCGTTTTCCCTTTGTTCTTGTGGATCGCGTGGAGGAGTGCGTTCCCAATTCCCACATCCGGGCCTACAAGAATGTGACAATTAACGAGCCTTTTTTTCAGGGTCATTTTCCCGGCGCGCCCATCATGCCCGGCGTGCTCATTCTCGAGGCGCTCGCCCAGGCCGGAGGTCTTCTCGCGGCCTCCGGTCTGGAGGGCAGTCTGGAGGGGAAACTGTTTTTGTTCACGGGCCTGAATAACGTCAAATTCCGCAAGCGGGTAATCCCGGGCGACAAACTGGAGCTGTTCTGCGACAATATGCGGATGAAACTTAATCTCTGCAAAATGGACGCGGTCGCCAAAGTGGACGGCAAAGTGGCCGCCCAGGCCGAAATTACCGCCGCGCTGGGCGACGCCCCGCGAAACTGACGGCTAGTTGGCGGCGATCAGGCGGAGCAAGGTCGCGAATACGACCCCGGGCCTTATGCCGCCCATATTGTTTTTCGCTCCCCGCGGATATTCGAAGCCCAGATTCAGATAGGCGTTGCGGCCGCGATCCGGCAGGAGAGCGGCGGTTTTCGGGCCGACGGGGCCCCAGCGCAGGGGATTTGTCGGGCCATGCAGGCCGATTACGGGAATGCCCAGCGCCGCTCCCAGATGCATGATCCCCGTGTTTACCGACACGAGGCCCGAGCTGCGCGTCAGGTTTCGCGCCAGTTCCGCGAAACTCCATTTCCCCGCGACGGAATATACTCTTTTTTCGCGGGGAAAATATTTTAATATAAATTTTTCGGCAGTCTCCGCGTCCTCTCCCGATCCGGTCAGGGCCGCGTCGTAACCCGCCTCCAGGGCCATGCGGACGAACTCCGCCCAGTTATCCCCGGGCCACAGTTTAAGCGGGCGCCCGCGGCCGGGAGCGGGAAAAGCGTGGCACACTATTATTTTTTCTCCGTCGCCGGCGGCCTTGATCGAAAGGCGGGGCTGGCCGTTCAGCTCCGGCCATAGCGCCCTGCCCAGGGCGAGGAAGTTCTCAATTTCATGCCGATCGTCCCTGTGAATTACGGGATAATCGTACCCCCAGCCGCGAGCCTGCCCTTTCGTAACGAAGCCGATTGTCCTCCTGGCGCCTGAAAAGGCCGAAACGATCGCTCCGATCCTGGCCCATTGACACGCGTCAAAAAGCAGATCGTATTTTTTTGACGCCATATGGGCGATTATCCGGGCCGGGCGCCTGATATCGAAGGCGCGCGCGGAAACGCCCGGAATCAGTTCCGCGCAATCCGCGTTGCTTTTAGTAACGATCAACTCCGCGCGGGCGCCGGGCAGTTTCTTGAGAAGTCCGTCGATTAGGGCCGAGAGCAGAACCAGGTCGCCGATGGCCCCGGGACAGAACAGGCCTATTTCGCGTATATCATCCGGCGGGGTAAACGAGGCCAGCTTGCGGTATATAGCGCCGACGAAAGCCAGGGGGATGCCCGCGAAATAATCCGCCTTTCGCAAGATGGCGTCTCCGCGCTCGGAGCGGATTTTTTTAATAGGCGCCATAACCTGACAGGGCTACGGGAAGGGTGCGGAGCAGTATCTTGAGATCGAGGAGCGCGGACCAGTTTTTTATATAAAAGGCGTCGCACGCTATCCGGCGCCGATATGTGGAATTGTTCCTGCCGGTTACCTGCCAAAGTCCGGTAAGACCGGGCTTCGCGCCGCAATAGTCCGCGAAGCGGCGACCGTACCTTCTTATTTCCCCCGCCACTATCGGCCGGGGGCCGACAAAAGACATCCGCCCCAGAAAAATATTGAGAATTTGCGGCAACTCGTCGAGACTGGTCTTGCGCAGGAAAACGCCCGCGCGGGTGAGGCGCGGATCTTTTTTCAGTTTCCTGTTTCGCGCCCATTCCTCCGCGAGCGCCGGATCCGCCGCGAGACAGCTTGAAAGTCTGGCATCCGCGTCGGCCACCATTGTGCGGAACTTATAGATTTTGAATTTTTTGCCGCCTTCGCCGATCCTCTCCTGGCGATAAATGGCCGGTCCCGCGCTGTCCGCCCGGATCCAGAGCGCCAGGCCCGCGCAGAGAGGCGCCGCGACCGGAGCGCAAAGCAGGCAAAGGAGGAGATCCAGGACGCGTTTTATCCTTTTTGAAGATTTGGTCAGGAGCTTTTTCCGCATTAAACTGGCTTTTTTTTAGGGTCTGTTTGCATTCAAAATAAGAGATTTGGCCGCGCGCTTGTATTTAAAGCCCGCCGCGCGCATTTTTGCGCGAGCTGGATTTCCGCGTCTGGCAAGGGCTTTCGGTCAACGCAAACAGACCCTGGAGCGGGTTTCGCATGAAATGATCCCTTAACGGCGAGGCGATTTCCTTTGGGCGATAATTTCGCGGGCGTCCAGGCGCGCCCAGCTTCGCGTCGCGAAGTCGCCGCGACTCGCGACCAATTACAATCGCCGGTTTCCATGGGCGATCTCGCGGCGCGGTCGGGCAAATTTTCAAAATATAAAAAAGACGGCCTGCCCGCAAGCCGCGGTCTTTTTCAATTCTTGCGTATGGGGCCGCGCTCTGATACATATAAGCGAGTCGTTTTTATACCCTATTTTTACGGAAGGAAAAAAATGAAAAGACTTTCCTCGCTCGTTCTGGCTCTCGCTCTCGCCCTTTTCGCGTCCGGAGTTCAGGCGAAAAGCTACGTAAACGGCATTGATCCCAATTATCCGCCCTTCGCGTATATCGATGAAAAGACAGGCGAGGCCGCCGGCTTCGACGTGGACTCGTTAAACTGGATCGCCAAAAACATGGGCTTCGAAGTAAAGCACAAACCCATGGCCTGGGACGGCATCATACCGGCTTTGCTGGCCAACCAGATCGACATGGTCTGCTCCGGTATGAGCATCACGCCTCAACGGGCCGAACAGGTGCAATTCTCCGATCCTTACTGGACGGTTTCGCGCGTGTTCCTCGTGCCGGCCGACGCCGATATAAGCGTTCAGGAAATCCTCTCCAAACCAATAAAAATCGGCGTGCAGCGCGGCACCTCCGAAGCCAGCGCCATCAAGGAAGAGCAGGAAGCCAAAGGCTATCCCTTCGAGTTGCGCTATTACGACTCCGCGCCCCTGGCCGTGGAAGATCTCCAGAATGGCCGCATTCAGGCCGCCCTTATGGACGAGCTTCCGGCCGACGACGCCATCTCCAAGGGACGCGCCGTGAAAAAGGCCGGAACGCACGGCGAACCGGACGGTTTTGGCGTGGCCATGCGCAAGGGCGAATCCGAGCTTCGCAAGTTGATCGACGAAGGCTACAAGCGCCTCAAGGAAGATCCCTACTGGCAGGAACTCCAGAAAAAGTATCTGAATAAATAGCGAATGCATTCCCTGGAGGTCGTCGTTCAGTCGCTTCCGGCGATTCTGCCCGGAATTCTGGTCACAGTCAGCAATGTGGCCGTTTCCCTGGGCATCGGCCTCCTGCTGGGCGTCCCCTTCGCGGTTTTGCAAGTTTACGGGCCAGGCTGGACGCGCCGTCTTGTTTCCCTATACGTGTGGTTTTTCCGCGGCGCGCCCATCCTGGTCCTGCTCTTTCTTTTTTACGGATTATTCATCAATGTCGGGCTGCCCGCGGAACCTTTCGCGGTGGCCTGCGTCGCCCTGGGAGCGGCCAGTTCGGCCTATCAATCGCAAATCTTCAGGGGAGCGATCGAAAGCCTGCCAAACGGCCAGTTGAAAGCGGCCCGGGCGCTGGGTATGAGCGACGGTCAGGGTATTCTATTTATTATCCTGCCGCAGGCGCTTCGTCTCTCGATTCCGGGCTGGGCGAACGAGTTTTCGATTCTCCTGAAAGATTCGGCCATCTGTTTCGTGCTCGGCACGCAGGACATAATGGCCAGAACTTCTTTCGCGGCGGCCAGGACGCACGAGCATCTCGCCCTCTACGCCGCGGCCGGCGCCATTTATTTTATCCTCACCCTCGTTGTGCTGAAGCTCTTGCGCGCGCTGGAAAAATCCGTAAACGTCCCCGGCTATGGAACGGATCTGGAAGGCTTCTCTTTTTAATTTCCGCGCGATTCCATGACGCGGGACTGGCGGGAAAATTTTTCGCCAGGCCCGGAGCGGACGACCGCTTGAACCAACCAAATGAAACAGCATAGACCAAAAAATCCGGCGGGACGAGGCCGATGAACGAAGCCAAAGATATTG